>JBFJZP010000702.1:0-2098 GCA_041622095.1 Burkholderiaceae bacterium
CACGCCGTCGCGCTGGTGGGCGAACAAGTAGTAGGCCTGGACGATGTCGTCCAGCTTGTAGTGGTGGGTCACCAAGGCGCCGAGGTCGACCCGATTCGACGCGATCACCGCCATCAGGCGGCGCATGCGCTCCTTGCCACCTGGGCACAAGGCGGTGTTGATGCGATGGTCACCGAGGCCGGCGGCAAAGGCCGACAACGGGATCGTCAGGTCCGAGGAGTACACGCCCAGGCTGGACAAGGTGCCGCCCGGCTTGAGCACACGCAGCGCCGATTCGAAGGTCGACTGCAGGCCCAGCGCCTCGATCGACGCATCGACACCCCGACCGCCGGTGAGTTTCATGATTTCGTCGACCACGTCGCAATTGTTGAAGTTCAGCGCCACGTCGGCACCCATCTTCTTCGACATGTCCAGCCGATGGTCGTTGCCGTCGACCGTGATGATGGTGGTGGCACCCATCAGCCGCGCCCCGGCAGTGGCACACAGGCCGATCGGGCCCTGGGCGAACACCACCACGGTGTCGCCGATGCGGATGTTGGCGTTTTCTGCGCCCTTGAAGCCGGTGGACATGATGTCCGGGCACATCAGCACCTGCTCGTCGCTCAGGCCATCGGGAATCGATGCGAGATTGGCCTGGGCATCGGGCACGAGCACGTATTCGGCCTGGGTTCCGTCGATCAGATTGCCGAAACGCCATCCGGCCGTGGCCTTGTAGCCATGGCAGCCGCAACGCCCCGAAGCGACCAGGTAGCTGCCGTCCTGCGACGGTGCACCATCCTGGGCGGCGTAGGAATTGAAGTTGGGACAGATCGCGCCGGCGATGACGCGCTGGCCTTCGCTGTATCCAAGCACGGCGCTGCCGAGTTTCTCGATCACGCCCACCGGTTCGTGGCCCACCGTCAGGCCTTTGGCGACCGGGTATTCACCCTTGAGGATGTGCACGTCGGTGCCGCAGATGGTGGTGGTGGTGATGCGTACCAGCGCGTCGTTGGGGCCTACATCTGGAATCGGCTTGTCGGCCAGTTCGATCCGACCGGGTTCGACAAAGGTCGCGGCTTTCATCATGGTGCGCATATGCATGTCCTGTTTAATGGTTTCCATCCGTGAGACGCGAACAGACGCAGTGCCCATGCCGATCCGATGAGCCTGCGTCGCCGCATTGCCCATGCTACGAACAATCGCGCGCCTCGGGTGCGGTCACAGGCCGGGGCTTGATCTGCATCAGCAAATGCGCCGCTACAGGCCGGGATGCACTTTGCGGCGTCGATCCCTGTGCCTCTTGTTGCTCGCCTGCCTTGAGCATGATGAGCTTGTTGGGGCCAGGCTCCCGCACAGACAAGCCGCCGCGGATACCACCATTGGATTCGTCGATGTCGACCCCGCCGTCATGGCCGCAAACCCCATCGCCTGGACGTGGCGGGGGTTTGGCCGGGCAAGGTATTCAGAAGCCACAACGCGAAGAAGGCCGCGATGCCGATGGCCGCCGACACCGTCAGCGCGCCCGCCCCCCAGGAGTCGAGCGCCAGCCCGAAGAGCCACGGCGCCAGCGCCTGGGCGACGCGCGCCGGCACCATCAGCAGGCCCTGCCGATGCCCGTATCCCTGCGGCCCGAAGATCACCAGCGGCAGCGTTCCCTTGGCGATCGTGAGGATGCCGTTGCCCGCCCCGTGCAGCACGCCGAAAAGCGGCGCTGCCACGGGACCGGCGATCAGCAGCAAGGCGACACCCAGCGGATGCAGTGCAGCCGCCAGGCGGGCGGACAGCAAGGGATGGATCCGGCGCAGCAGACCGAACTCGAGAAGGCGTGCGGCCACCTGTGACGGCCCGATCAGGCTGCCGACGAAGATCGCCGTCGCGGTGGTCGCTCCGACTGCCAGCATCAAGCGTGGCAAGTGGGCCGCCATCGACGTGGAGATGAACCATGTGGCCGCGAAGACGAACGACAACACGACCGTCGGGAGCAGGGACGCCGGGGCCGTCGATTCGGACGACACCGGCGCCGTCACCGTGGTCTCGTCGACGGCGGCTGTCGTGGACGTCCTGGCACCCGACAGCAAGCCGTTCAGCGGCAAGCCGAGCACGAGGTGCAGCGCCGCCC
>JBFJZP010000703.1:0-2092 GCA_041622095.1 Burkholderiaceae bacterium
ATCCGCCAGCCGGGTCTGCAGCGGCAGCTTCGCCAGCGCCTTCAGCGAGACCGGGTCGCGGTCGACGACCGTGACCTGGTAGTCGCCACTGCGCGACAACCAGGTGGCGATGGTGTGGCCGATATGGCCGGCACCCAACAGGACGACACGCATCATGGGCCTCCAGCAAGCTGTGTCGCCATGCTACCAGCGCCGGCAGCCGGCGGGCTTGTCAGGCTGTGACCGACACCTGCGCCAGGCCGGCGTCGACGATCAGGTTCTGCCCGGTGATGCCGTCGCTGTCGTCGCTGGCCAGGAACAGCGTCGGCTTTGCCACATGGCTGCAGTCGAGCCGGATTTTCAGGCATTGCTGGTCGAGGTATTTCTGGTCTTCCTCGGGATTGCGCCACAGCGCGGTCTGCCGTTCGGTGACGATCGCGCCGGGAACCAAGGCATTGACGCGGATACCCGCGGCGCCGAGTTCCCGGGCCAGCGACCGCGTCATGCCGGAGATCGCGGCTTTGGAGGAGGCGTAGCCGATCAGGTTCGGCCGCCCGCGCATCCAGCCGGTCGAGCCCATGTTGATGATGCTGCCCGGCAACGATGCCGCCTTGAGCTGGCGCGCGACGGCCTGCGTGGCGAACACCTGGTGGCGCAGGTTGATGGCCAGGCAGTTGTCCCAGTATTCGGGTGTCAGCTCGTCGAGCGCGTGGCGGTCATCGCGCCCGGCGTTGTTCACCAGTACCTGGATCGCGCCCCATCGCTGCGCCACCCGGTTCAGCATGGCTTGCAATGCGGGGATGTCGCGTACGTCGCAGGCTTCGTACAGGAACTCGCCGCAGGGGTTCTTGTCCAGGAGTTCGGCGATCAGCGCCTCGCCGCCGTCGGGCCGGGTGCCGCAGAATGCGACCCGGCTACCCTGCGCGGCAAATGCACGCACCAGCTCGGCGCCGATGCCGGAGGAGCCGCCGGAGATGAAGACGGTGCGATGGCTGAGAGATGGGTAGATGCTGTAGGCGTTCATGGTCCGCAATATAGTGTGTACCGATGCGCCGGAGCGCCAGGCGGCCCGAACTTACCAGCCGGATGGCAGGATCTCCGCCATCGACACGATGCGTCGCTCGTCGATGCTGCGGTGCGCGGCAATGCCGGTCGCGACCGCGCGCAGGCCTTCTTCGAGCGTGATCTCCGGCGCCAGTCCCTGGCGAATCGCCTGCGCGAACTTCACATGTTCCACATACGAGGCGCCGAAATGGTTGCCCATGTACTTGATGCCGGTATCCCAGACCCGGCGCACCGAGACGCCCTTGCCGCTGCTGGCGGTCTGGCCCCAGACCTCGCGCTTGCCCCAGTCGTCACGCCGGCCGTAACGCAGCGTCATCGAGGGCAGCAGCGACTCGATCTTGCCCTCGTTGCCGACGATGGTGATGTGCTCGTTGTCGACGGAGTTCTCCGCGAACATGCACAGGTCGAGCATGGCGCGGGCGCCGCTGGGGTATTCGACGATCACATACGCGCTGTCCAGGATGTCGGGCGTGCGGCCCCCGTAGGACTCGTCCAGGTGGTTGACCCGCTGGCCACCGGATGCGAACACTGCCACCGGTTGCTCTTTCAGGATCAGGTCCATCAGGTTGAAATAGTGGCAGGTCTTCTCGACCAGCGTACCGCCGGTATTGGCGTTGAATCGGTTCCAGTCGCCGACTTTCGGATAAAACGGTTCGCGATGCTCGCGGATCGCCACCTGGTGCACCGTGCCGACCGCGCCACCGTGTGTCATGCGGATCATCTCCGACACCGGTGGCATGTAGCGGTATTCATGCGCGACCCAGGTCATGCGCGAGCGGCCCTTGGCCGCATGCACCAGCTCCAGGCAGTCCTCGACCCGGGTGCACAGCGGTTTCTCGATCAGGATATGGGTGTCGCTGGCCATCGCGTCGACCAGCATCGCGCGGTGGGTATGGTTGGGCGTGGCGATCACCAGCGCGTCGCAGACATCGGCGGCCAGCAGGTCGTGGTGGTTGTCGAACAGCTGGGCCGGCGAGGGCAGCAGCGCCTGGCCGGCTTCGCGGCTGGCGGCGTTGTCATCGGCGATCGCCGTGACCACGCAGCCGTC
>JBFJZP010000704.1:0-2088 GCA_041622095.1 Burkholderiaceae bacterium
CGTGTGGCGGTGGTCTTCAGGTTCTGCACATCGCTGCCGGCCTCGGGCTCGGTGACGGCCAGTGCGAGCAGGCACTCTCCCGCGCAGTTGGCGCGCACCATGTCGTGATGAATCGCGTGGCCGTGTTCGGCCAGCAGCGAGCCGGCGACACCCTGGATCAGCGCCATGATCGCCAGGTTCGGATTGGCCTTGGCCTGCTCTTCGATCGAGATGGCTTCTTCGGTGACGCCTAGATCGGCGCCGCCCATCGACTCGGGGGCATGCAGGCCGATCAGGCCTGCCTTCGCCGCGGCGACGAAGAACTCACGCGGGAAACGCGCTTCGCGGTCGGCCTGCTCCCAGCGCGGCCTGATCTCGCGCTCGGCGAATTTGCGGCACATGTCGCGGAATGCTTCGCGGTCGACGCTGTTGGGAGGGGTACGGCGTTCGGATTGGCTCATGGGATCGGAGTGGTGGTGCAAGTTGGTGGATCGGCGATCAGGCGTTCGTCGGGGCGCGCGAAATCAGCACGCCGGCCGTGCCACGCTGCACCAGTGCGCCGTCGCTGCCGAGCACGCGGAACTCGAGCTTGACCGCGCCGGCGCTGCTGCCCTTCGCCAAGTTGAGGTCAAGCACGAAGCATTCGACCCTGACCGCGTCGCCGACGAATACCGGGCCGTAGAAGCGCCACTCGCCGATGTCCAGCATGACCTGCAAGGCGGCCCCGAAAATGCCGCTCAACTGGGCCAGCACTTTGGCGACGACAAGTGGGCCGTGCGCGATCAGGCGCCCGTAACGCGTACCCTTGGCGAACGCGGAATCGGTATGGATGGGATGTCTGGCATCCATCAACTCGGCATACCTGGCCACCAGTTCGTCGCTGCAATCGAATCCTGGCAAGGCCAGGCGCATTCCCGGTCGGATGTCATCGAGCCAAAGGGGTTGGTTGGTGCGCATGGGTGGTCTGTGGTCGCGATGGGGTCGCCGGGTCATTCCGGTTGGATGTCGAATTCCTTGATCAGCCGGACGTAGCTCTGCGACTGTTCTCGTGTGAAGTTGGCCAGTTCCTGCGGCGTCGACGGCACGGCATCGATGCCCATTGCGGCCAACCGGCTGCGAACATCGGGCCGCCGCAGAATCGTCGTGAACTCGCGGTTCAACCGCTCGACCGCATCTTTGGGCATGCCGGCCGGGCCGTACAGCGCCCACCACGCCGGCATGTCGGCGAAGCCCTTGATGCCGGTTTCGGCGATGGTTGGAACGTCCGGGAACATCGCGGTGCGCTGCGCGGCAGTGGCCAGCAGCGGACGCACCTTGCCGGCCTTGGCCTGACTGCTGGCAGTCACCAGGTCGGTGAACATCCAGTGCACCCGGCCGGCCAGCAGTTCAAGCAGCGCTGGCGGGGTGGACTTGTAGGGTACATGCACCATATCCACGCCGATCGAATTTTTCAGCATGCCGCCGTACATCAGGCCACCGAGGTTGCCGCTGGCGTAGTTGAGCTTGCCCGGGTTGGCGCGCGCGTACTCGATCAGATCGGCCAGGGTTTTCCAGGGCTGCTCAGCTGCGACGATCAGCACATAGGACGTGCCGGCGAGGCGGGTGATGGGTGTGAAGTCGCGGATCGGGTCGTAGTTGACTTTGCGCAGGATGCCGGCGGGATTGGCGACGATCGAGTTGGTGGCGGCGATCACGGTGTAGCCGTCGGGTGCCGATTTGGCGACATGCTCGACGGCCAGGACTGACATGGCACCGGGCCTGTTGTCGACGACTACGGTCTGGCCAAGCGCTGCGTTCAGGGGTTCGGCAACGATGCGCAGGAAGGTGTCGGTTGCGGAGCCAGGGCCGAATGGCAATACCATCCGCACCGGCCGGTCGGGATACTGGGCTTGGCTGGCGAGCGGGACAAGGCCCGTCAGCACCGCCAGCAATGCGCTGCGCGCCAACTGGTATCTCAGCGTGAGCGGAGCAATCTTCATCGTGGTCTCCTCGTGGGTGTGTCGGCTGTGGCTTTTGTTGTTGGGCGCGCGATGCGTGCGCGGCGTGACGCTTCGTCGGACCGGGGCAGGCTGGCGTCAGCCACTGCCGGCAAGAACGTTCCGGCGCCGC
>JBFJZP010000705.1:0-2087 GCA_041622095.1 Burkholderiaceae bacterium
GATCTTGAGCCGGCGTCCGGCCGGCGTCAGCGACACCTGCACGCGCCGCTCGTCCTGCGCGGAACGCTCGCGGTGCAGCAAACCGGCGGCCTCCAGGCGCTTGAGCAAGGGAGTCAAGGTGCCGGAATCCAGAAACAGGCGCTCGCCGAGCGCGGACACCGACAACGCGCCGTGCTCCCACAACACCAGCATGACCAGGTATTGCGGATAGGTGAGCCCGAGCGCTTCGAGCAAGGGCTTGTAGGCCTTGGTCATGGCCAGCGAGGTGGAATACAACGCGAAACACAGCTGCTGGTCCAGCGCCAGCGGATCGACTGCCAGCGCCGTTGCAACAGGATTTTTCGGGGACTTGGCGAGCAACATGGGGGTATTGTAGTCAACAATTAAATTGTGTGCAATCTAATTGCCCACAATGGCATCAGGGGCGGGCGGGACCATTCGCCTTTGCCACGCCTGCGTTTCCTGAACCACCCGGCCCTCAGGGTTTTCGGCATGTGGCATTAAAGAGCCCACCTTAGAAAAATGCCGGGAAACTGGACTATGGTTGTGTGATCCGACCCGCGCTGCGCAGCCGCCGTGCTGCGCGAGCGCACCCGGACGATCCGGCCGCCAACCCGCGGCGGACCATCGACAGGAGAAAGCTGGCACATGTTCGACTACATCATCATCGGCGGCGGCTCGGCCGGTTGCACACTGGCTGGCCGCCTGAGCGAAGACCCGGATGTCAGCGTCGCACTGCTCGAGGCCGGTCCGGCCGACCGCAGCGTTTTGATCCATTGCCCGGCCGGCCTGGCGCTGCTGGCCAAGACCCGGCAGGCCAAATGGAACTTCGAGACCCTGCCGCAACCCGGCCTCAATGGCCGCCGGGGGTACCAGCCGCGTGGCAAGGTGCTGGGTGGATCGAGTTCGATCAACGCGATGATCTACATCCGGGGCCAGGCGGCGGACTACGACGATTGGGCGGCGCAAGGCAATCCGGGATGGTCCTTCCAGGACGTGTTGCCGTATTTCAAGCATGCCGAGAACAATGAACGGGGCGCCGACGCCTGGCATGGCAGCGGCGGCCCGCTCAACGTCAAGGACCTGCCATCGCCCAATCGCTTCAGCTCGCTGTTCGTGCAAGCCGGCGTGCAGGCCGGCTTCAAGGCCAATCCCGACTTCAACGGCCCGGACCAGGAAGGCGTGGGCATCTACCAGGTCACGCACCGCGATGGCGAGCGCTTCAGTGCGGCCAAGGCCTACCTGACGCCGAACCTGGCGCGGCCCAATCTGCAGGTGTTCACCGGCGCCTTGACGACACGTATCCTGCTCGAGAAAAAGCGCGCGGTCGGCGTCGAGTTCCAGCACGAAGGCCAGCTCAAGCAGTTGCGTACATCCGGCGAGGTACTGCTGTGTGCCGGCGCCTTGCAGTCACCGCAGGTGCTGATGTTGTCCGGCATCGGCCCGCACGCACACCTGCTCGAGAACGGCATTGCCACCGTGCACGACCTGCCGGGCGTCGGACAAAACCTGCAGGACCACCCGAACGTGGTGATCAACACCTATGCGCCACGGGCCCGGGAACTGATGGGCATCTCGCCCGCCGGGGTGTTCGACGCGATCAAGGGTGCGATCGAATGGCGCCGGCATCGCACCGGCATGTTGACCAGCAATATCGCCGAAGCCGGCGGTTTCATCCGCAGCGCGCCCGAGGAAACCCGGCCCGACCTGCAACTGCACTTCGTCGTCGGCATCCTGGTCGACCATGGCCGCAAGACCGTGCTGGGCCACGGCCACTCCTGCCATGTCTGTGTGTTGCGCCCCAGGAGCCGCGGCAGCGTGCGCCTGGCCAGCAAGGACCCGACTGCAGCGCCGCTGATCGACCCGGACTTCCTGGCCGATCGCGACGACATGGACCGCCTGATGCGCGGCTTTCGCATCCTGCGCAACATCCTGGCCCAACCGGCCCTCGCAGCACACGGCGGCAAGGAGTTCGCCAAGTCGGCCAAGGCCCGCACCGACCTGCAGATCGAGCATTTCATCCGCGACCATGCCGATACCGAATACCACCCGGTCGGCACCTGCCGCATGGGCAATGGCACGCTCGA
>JBFJZP010000706.1:0-2080 GCA_041622095.1 Burkholderiaceae bacterium
CACGATCCGGTTGCGCAGGGTCTTGTGGCGCAGCTGCAGCGGGCTGAACAGGTGCGGGAAGGCCTGTGCCACTTACAGGTCCTTCACCAGCCGCAACGCGTCGTAGATCGCCGCATGGGTATTGCGCGCCGAGACCGCGTCACCGATGCGAAACAGCTGGAACGCGCCCGATCCGGCCGCCGGTGCCGGCTGCGCCTTGCCATCGATCAGCGCGGTGTAGTCGACCGCGCCCTGGTTGCTCGCATGTGGCTTGAGTTCGAAATACAGATCATCCAGCGGCCGGGTGCCATGGTTGACGACGACCTGGTCGACGCGCCGCTCCTTGCGCACGCCGCCGTAGTCGCTGCCGACGATGGCGCGCAGTCCGTCGCCATCGCGCTGTACCGATTCGAGCCGGAAGGTTACGGTGAAGGTCACGTCGTGCTTCTGCAGGCTGCGCATATAGGGCACCAGGTTCATCGCCATCACCTCGGGTGCAAAGCTGCGGTCGGGCGTCATGATCTCGACCTGGCCACCGGATTGCGCGATGACCTCCGCCGCCTGCAGTGCCGGGTGGTCGCCGGCGTCGTCGAAGATCAGCACGTTTCGCCCCGGCTTGATGTCGCCGCTGATGATGTCCCAGCTCGATACCACCAGTTCGTTGCCCTGTTGCAATACCTCGGTATGCGGCAATCCGCCGGTGGCGATGATGACCACGTCAGGCTTCTCGGCCAGCACCGTGTCGCCATCGGCCAGCGTGTTGAAGCGCATCCTGACGCCGCGCTCCTCGCAGCGCGCGAGCCGCCAGTCGATGATGCCGATCATCTCGCGCCGGCGCGGGCTCTGGCTGGTCAGCCGGATCTGTCCGCCGGCCTTGGGCGCGGCTTCCAGCACGACCACGTCGTGGCCACGTTCCGCCGCCACACGGGCTGCCTCCAGTCCGGCCGGCCCGGCGCCGACGACTACCACTTTGCGTTTGACGCTGGCCGCTTCGATGACATGCGGCATCGTCAGTTCGCGGCCACTGGCCGGGTTGTGGATGCAATACGCCTCGCCGCCCTGGTAGATGCGGTCCAGGCAGAAGTTGGCGCCGACACAGGGGCGGATCGTGTCCTCCCGGCCGGCCATGATCTTGCGCACGATATGCGGGTCGGCCAGGTGGGCACGTGTCATGCCGACCATGTCGAGCTTGCCGGAGGCAATCGCGTGGCGCGCGGTGGTCACGTCCTGGATCTTGGCTGCGTGGAAGGTCGGGAAACCGGTGGCGGCGCGGATCTCGCCGGCGAAGTCCAGGTGCGGATTGGCGCGCATGCCTTGCACCGGGATCAGGTCGGTCAAGCCGGCATCGGTGTCGATATGCCCGCGCACGATGTTCAGGTAGTCGACCAGGCCGCTGTCCTTGAGCATTTGCGAGATCGTCAGGCCATCCTGCGCCGAGAAACTGTTGGCCAGCGTGTCGTCGGCCGAATAACGCAGGCCGAGTATGGGTTTGTCGCCGACACGTTTGCGCACCGCGCGCAACACGTCGAACGCAAACCGCACGCGGTTTTCCAGGTTGCCGCCGTAGGGCGCGTCTAGCGTGTTCGTCAGCGGCGACCAGAACTGCTCCATCAGGTGGCCGTAGGCCTCGAACTCGATGCCATCGACACCGGCGGCGACCATGCGTTCGCTGGCGTCCACATAGTCCTGGATGATGCGTGCGATGTCCCAGTCTTCCATCTTTTTCGGGAAGGCCCGGTGCGCCGCCTCGCGCTCATGCGAGGGCGCGACCACCGGCAACCAGTCGGCCTTGGACCAGGTGGTGCGCCGGCCCAGGTGGGTGAGCTGGATCATCACCGCGCAGTCATGCTCGTGGATCGCATCCGTCATGTCGCGCATCCACGGCACGACCTCGTCCTTGTAGGCCAGGATGTTGTTGAACACTGGCGGGCTGTCGCGCGAGACCGCGGCCGAGCCGGCGGTCATCGTCATCGCGATGCCGCCCTTGGCGCGCTCGACCTGGTAGGCGCGGTAACGTGCCTTGGGCAAACCGTCTTCCGGGTAGGCCGGTTCATGGGCGGTGACGATCAGGCGGTTCTTCAGCCGCAGGTGGCGCAGCTGG
>JBFJZP010000707.1:0-2075 GCA_041622095.1 Burkholderiaceae bacterium
CCGGCGACCTGACACTGGACGCTCAGGGCAACGCCAACGCGGTATGGGTGTTCCAGAGCGCCAGCGCACTGACCGTGGGCCTGAGCGCCACGCCGCGCCAGGTCCGGGTGATCAACGGTGGCCAGGCCAGCAACGTGTTCTGGCAGGTCGGTTCGGCCGCACGCATCGAGGACGGCAGCACGATGGTGGGCACCATCATCGCGCCGGCCGGTGTCACCATCTCGACCGCTGGTCAGGCCATCCAGACCACATTGACCGGGCGCGCCATCGGCCTGACGGCCTCCGTGACCATGGTCAACGCGACGATCGTGTTGCCATGACGTTTATCTGCCACGCGATGACCACCAGCGCCACTGCCACCAACAAAACGAACCGTGAAGGCACACGATGACACGCACGCACCCACTTCGCATCTCCGCACTGGCCGCATGGGCCTGCCTGACGGCCGTCCCGGCGCTCGCGCAAGACAGCGGCTACTACTATGGCGGGCTGTCGGTCGGGCAAGCGCGGGCCCGCGTCGACGAGCCTCGCATCACGGCCGGGCTGCTCGGCGCCGGGCTGGCGACGACGTCGATCAACAGCGACAATCGCGCCGCCGGATTCAAGTTGTTCGGCGGCTACCAGTTGCACCCGAACTTTGCCGTGGAGGCCGGGTACTTCAACCTGGGGCAGTTCGGCTTTACCTCGACCACCATGCCGGCCGGCACGCTGGACGGACGCATGCGCGTGCAGGGCCTGAATCTGGACCTGGTCGGCCTGCTCCCGTTGACCGATCGCTGGGCCGCCACCGCCCGCGTCGGTGTGCACCACGCCCACACACGCGACCGCTTCCGCGGTACCGGAGCCGTAGGTGTGTTCAACCCCAGGCCGAGCACGCGCGACACGAACTTCAAGCTCGGTGTCGGTCTGCAATACGCGCTCAGCCAGTCCATGCTGGTACGGCTGGACGCCGAGCGCTACCGCGTCAACGACGCGGTGGGCAACAAAGGTGACGTGAATCTGGTGTCCCTGAGCCTGGTGTTTCCGTTCGGCCGCGACAGTGCGCCGCCCGCCCGCGTTGCGGCCGCTCCGGTCTACGTGGCGCCGCTGGCACCCGTGGTCGTCGTGCCACCGGCGGCACCCCCACCGGTCGTGGCTACGCCGCCAACGCCGGCACCGGTGGTCGTCGCGGCGCCGGAACGCCGCCGCGTGCGTTTCGAGGCCGACGCGTTGTTCGCGTTCGACAAGTCCGAGATACAGCCGCAAGGCCGTGCTGCGCTGGATGCGTTTGCGCGCGAGGTGCAGGGCTCGGCCTACGACGTGGTGATCGTCGAGGGCCACACCGACCGCATCGGCAGCGAAACCTACAATCCGGCGCTGTCGCTGCGCCGGGCCGAGGCGGTGCGCAAGTACCTGATCACATCGGCCGCACTGGATACAGCCAGGGTGTCGGCGACCGGCCTTGGCGAGACCAGGTCTGTCACCTCCGCAGGCGACTGCGTCGGCCAGCGCGCCACCCCCAGCCTGATCGCCTGCCTGCAGCCGGACCGCCGCGTCGAGGTCGAAGTCACCGGGACGCGGTAACGCCATGCTCTTTTTGGTGGGACGCCGATTCTCTTATTGAGAGGCGGCTCCGGCGCGGTCGGGCCAATCCAAGGTACACGCACTGCGCGCGCTTGAGCAGACCTCGAATACGCGTGCATCGTCGGTGGTGATCCGTCGCGCATTCGCGCCTGCCAGGTCAGCGGCACGCGTCCCAGACGAGGGCGGCATCTGACGGGATGCACAACCGCAATTTCGCTGGTGTCGCTTTGTACGGCACCGTGCAGCCACACATGGTTCAGGGCTGAACAATCGGATTGTCGAGTTCGACAGCGCATTCTCTCCGTTCGCCCCTGTCGACGGAATCAATGAGGTATCGGAGCCCGGCTCATTTGCACTTGTCGCCGCCGGGATCCCACCGCCCTCTACCTACGACGCCGTGCGCCGATCGCCAACCCGGACCTTCCATGAGAACGGCAAGGGTCCGGGGACAGGCCTTGCGTGCACCCGTCAGGCATCGCTCTACGACTCTTCAAAGTGGTCTGTGTCAATTC
>JBFJZP010000708.1:0-2072 GCA_041622095.1 Burkholderiaceae bacterium
CTGGCCGATACGCTGATGGAGCGTGTCGTCGCGATCGCCCGGCAATGCGACGCCGCCGGCATGTTCGTCGACCCGGAAATCATCATCAGCGCCGGCGGATCGTCGATCTTCGACCTGGTCGCCCGCCACATGCGCCCGGCCTTGTCGCGACCGGTGCGCGCCCTGCTGCGCTCGGGTTGCTACGTGACCCACGACCATGGCAGCTACAAACGCATGATGACGGTGATGAACAGCCGCCTGTCCTGTGGCCATGGCCTGCAGTCGGCGCTGGAGGTCTGGGCCACGGTGCAATCACGTCCGGAGGCCGGCCTGGCCATCCTGGCCGCGGGCAAACGCGACCTGTCGTTCGACGTGACGATGCCGATCCCGGTCTGGGTCTGCCGCCACGGAGCGCAGACGGTCGACGCCGCGCCGGCCAATTGGTCGGTGACCGGCCTGAACGACCAGCATGCGTATCTGCGTGCGCCCGACGGCGAAACCATCGACCTGCAAGTCGGTGACAGGATCGGCCTGGGTATCTCGCACCCGTGCACCACTTTCGACAAGTGGCACTGGATGGCGATCGTCGACGACAGCTACACGGTCTGCGACGCGATCACGACCCGCTTCTGAGCACCGGTAGCAGGCCAGCCGGTCGGGCCGGCAGGCTTGGCCCTGTTGGCTTCAGTGGCAATCCGTGGCGCCGGCCATCGGTTGGACAGGCTGGCTACGATGCGATGCAGACCAGCGGCCAGGCGTGACCCGGATGTGGCCGGTGTTTTCCACGCGCAAGGAGTACTTTGCATGACACGCCCCTCTTACCGCATCGCCGCCGCCTGGGTGCTGGGCCTGGCCTGCGCCATGCCGCTGCAGCTGGCGCAGGCGGCCGGGTTCTGGTTCGGCAGCGCGATCCCGGCCGAGCAGGCCGAGCGCAGCATCACGATTACGCCGGACACCCGTTGGGCGAACGTGAAGCAAGGCGAATCGATCCGCTTCGTCTCCGGCGCCAACGTCTTCGGCTGGAAGTTCGATGGCAGCCTGAGCGCGATCGATCTGGCGAAGCTGGCGCCGGCCGGATTCATTGCAAGGCCTTTCATGGTGTACGTGGCGCCTTCAGCGCAGGGGCGCCGGGCGGACTGAGCTTGCCCATGCGAGCGCCTGCGTTCAGCCAGGCCGGATCGCGTCCGGCAACGCGGACGGACTCAGTCCTGCCGCGCATCCTCGAGCAGCAATGACTTCTGCACCTTGCCCAGCGCGGTCTTGGGCAACGCGTCGCGGAACAGGATCCGGCGTGGCAGCTTGAAGCGGGCGATGCGCCCTTCCAGCAGCGCCAGCACCCCCGCGGCGTCGAGCGTCGCACCCGGCCTGCGCACCAGGATCGCCACCACCACCTCGCCCCAGCGCGCATCCGGCTGGCCGATCACCGCGGCCTCCAGGATGTCCGGATGCGCCAGCAGCAGGTTCTCGATTTCTGCCGGATAGATGTTCTCGCCACCCGAGATGATCATGTCGCGCGAACGGCCGACAATCCAGTAGTTACCCTGTGCATCCTGGCGTGCCAGGTCGCCGCTACGGAACCAGCCGTCGACGAAACCGGGGTTGTCCGGGTCCTGCCAATAGCCCTGCATCAGGTTGGGCGCCTGGATCCAGATCTCTCCGACCGCCCCGCTCGCCACGTCGGCACCGTCCTGGCCCACCAGTCGCACCGCCACATGCAATCCAGCCTTGCCCGCAGCGCCAGGCGCCTGCAATGCGTCGGCACGCCGCTGGTAGATCGACACCGGACCGGTCTCGGTCGCGCCGTAGACCTGTGCGACCGGCACGCCACGTGCGTGAAAAGCCTCGATCAGGCTGGTCGGCACCACCGAGGAGCCGGCAACCACCATACGCAGGGACGACAGGTCGGTCGCGGCAAAGTCCGCATGTTCGATCACGGCGCGCAAGGTGGCCGGCACCATCACCGACAGGTCCGACCGCCGCGCCTGCACATCGGCCAGCCAGCGCCCGGCATCGAACCGCCGGTGCAGGCTGACGCAGCCGCCGGCATGCAGTGTCGGCAGGGTCTGGATACACAGGCCACCGACATGGAACAG
>JBFJZP010000709.1:0-2055 GCA_041622095.1 Burkholderiaceae bacterium
CATGCACGATGCCGAAGGAATTCAGATGTTCCGGCTGCGTCTGATAGGCCAGGTGGGCCGAGCCGCCTTCGCTATGGGGTGATTCCAGGCGCAGATGCTCGACAAATGGAATCTGGACCGTCGGGGACAACTGCCCCTTGTTCTCGTCAACCACCGGTTACGACCGATACACCGCCGTCCACCGCGAGCCACTGCCCGGTAATGTGCTTGCCGGCGTCCGACGCCAGCAGCACGGTCAGGCCCTTGAGGTCCTCGTCGTCACCCAGGCGGCGCAGCGGCGCATGGTCGGCCAGCGTCTGTTCGCCGATCTCCTTGAGCGTGCCGGCGGTCATCTTGCTGGGAAAGAATCCCGGGCAGATCGCGTTGACCGTGATGTTGTGCGGGCCCCATTCGCAGGCCAGCGCGCGGGTGAAATTGATGACTGCGCCCTTGGACGTGTTGTAGGCGATCGTGTTCATGCCGGCAGGGTTGCCACCCAGGCCGGCAATCGATGCCAGATTGACGATGCGTCCGGTGCGGCGCGCGATCATGGATTTGCGCCCCACTTGCTGGCACAGCAGGAAATAACCCCGGATGTTGAGGTTCATGACCTTGTCCCAGGCAGCCACCGGATGGTCTTCGGCCGGCGCGCCCCAGGCGGCACCGGCATTGTTCACCAGGATGTCGATCGGGCCCATGCGCTCCAGGGTCTCGTCGGTCAGGCGGGTGATGTCGGCCTCGTCGGCACAATCTGCCGCGATCCAGCGGGTGTCGATGCCGGCGGACTGCAGTTGCGCACAGGCCTGTTCCAGGTCCTGAGCCTTGCGCGAACTGAGCATGATGCGGGCACCGGCCTCGCCCAGCGCCTGCGCCATCTGCAGACCCAGGCCGCGCGAGCCTCCGGTCACCAGGGCGGTTCGGCCGCTCAGATCGAACAGTTGTTGTACGGTGCGGGTCACGGTTGGCGTCTCCTGGGTGTCTTGGATTTCTTGGATGGAGGGGCGGACGGCGCGCCGGTCACTCGTCTTCGTGCATGCGCGAACGCACGAGGATCAGCACCACGCCGATTGCGGTCACGATGCCACCACCGATCATCAGCGTTTCACCGCTGGCATCACCGCCCCGACCCATGAACAGGCCGATCAGCGCACCCAGCAGGCCGCCGTAGATCAGCGCCCAGATCAGGGTCTCCAGGCGAGCCAGGCCCTTGTGGGTGGTGCCGTTGTATTTCTTGAAGAACGACATCAGAAGGCCTCCGGCGGCATCTGGGCACAGGTCATGTCACGTAGGCGCACCGGCGCCAACCAGGCGTCGATCTTGGCGAGTTCGTATTGGTAAAAATAGTTCATGCACCCGATTGTGCCTGCCAGAGCCATCGCATTGCGCGACGATGCCTGCCGGCGCAGCGCGGCGATCGCCACATCCAGCCAGATCCAGGCCAGCACGCCATGGCCGAAAGCCTGCAGGTAGGGCACCGCATTGGCCAGCGCCTCGGCCGGGTCGCCACTGGCCCAGGCATTGTCGGTGGCGTGCTGGATGGATTTCCAGGCCACGGACAAGGCCTGCGAGGCGGCGAGCAGTTCAGGCCGACGGGCGGCCTGCACCACGGTGGCGTCGATCCGCTCGAGCAGCAGTGCCAGTGGCCGGCCACCTTCCATGCGCACCTTGCGGCCCAGCAGGTCCAGGCCATGGATGCCGTGCGTGCCCTCGTGGATCATGTTCAGCCGGTTGTCGCGCCAGTACTGCTCGACCGGAAAATCACGGGTGTAGCCGTATCCACCGTGGATCTGGATTGCCAGCGAGTTGGCTTCCAGGCACCACTCGCTCGGCCAGCTCTTGGCGATCGGCGTCAGGATCTCGAGCAGCAGCCGGGCGTCCTGCGCCGACTCCGGCGCGCCGGTATGGTCCTCGTCCACCAGCCGGGCGCAATACAGCTCCAGCGCCAGCGCCCCTTCGCAATAACTCTTTTGCGCCAGCAACATGCGCTTGACGTCGGCATGTTCGATGATCCGCACCGGCGGCCGGCCGGCATCCTTGCCGCTGGCGCCGACCGGACGGCCTTGCGGGCGGTTGCGG
>JBFJZP010000710.1:0-2050 GCA_041622095.1 Burkholderiaceae bacterium
GCAGTGTCGCTGCCCGCGATGCTGCTCTGTGGATGCTTGTCGGCCCTCGCGCCAAAACCTGCGGCCGGCGTCGAAAGCGATCCGCTGCCGGTGCCGCAGGCCGGCGCACGCGCCGACGCCGTGCGCCTGTACAACAGCGGTGTCAGCTTGCTGCTGGCCAGGGACTTCCCGGCGGCACAACAGAAGTTCGAGGCCGCGCTCGCACGCGACGAGCGGCTCGCCGAGGCGCACAACAACCTCGCCTACACCTTGCGCATGCAGGGGCGACAGAACTTTGCGGCGTCGCTGGCACATTACAACCGCGCGATCGAACTCAAGCCCGGTCTCGCACCGGCCTACATGTACCGTGGGGTGTTGTTCTTTCAGCAAGGCGACACGATGCGCGCGCGCCAGGACCTCGAACTGCTGCGCCGCCTTGATGCACGGCTTGCGGAGGAGTTGCAACGCGTCTTGGACGGTGCGAGCGACGGCCAGGGCCGCGCCGGCATCGCGGCGCAATACGAGTGAACATGAATCAGCCGCCGGCCATTGCAGCAGCAAAGGCGGCAGCGGCATCGGTCTTGTCAGCGGTGGCATCGATCCGGACCTTGTCGACCTTGGGTTCGGCGCCCACGGCGTGGTTGTTGGCCATGTCGGCCTTCACTGCGGCTTTGACAATAGCCGACCGGCATCGCGCCCGACGGTTTATTTTGGCGGTGCGGGTGGCGCCGCGTGTTGTTGCCACGCCGGCAGCGCATCGAGTTCACCCAGCCAGCGCTTGACATGCGCGGTTTCGCCGACCGGCAGGCCGCAGATCTCCTGGTAGCCAAACCAGATGCCGACTGATATGTCGGCAATTGTCATCGCATCGCCGGTCAGGAATCGGTGCTTGGCCAGGTTGCCGTCGAGTACGGCGGCCAATGCGCTGTAACGCGTCATGCCTTCTTCCAGGATCTTGGGGTCCGCTTCGGCGCCGCGCATGGGCTTGAAGATCTTCTCACCGATGATCGTGGCCAGTGCCTGCGAAAAATGCGCCGACTCCCAGAACATCCAGCTCATGATGGTGTAGCGCGCATCGCTCTTGGGCCACAGGTCCGAATCGGCCTTGCCCGCCAGATAAGCCAGGATCGCATTCGACTCCCACAAACGGGTGTCTCCGTCGACAACAACCGGCACCTTGCCATTGGGATTCAACGCAAGGAACTCCGGCTTCTTCTGCTCGCCCTCCATGAGTTTGACGACATGGGGTTCGACCTCAAGCCCGGTATGGGCAACAAGCACATGGACCTTGCGGCAATTGGGGGAAAGGGGGTTGGAATAAAGCTTCATGGCGGATGGTCCGAACCGGGATAACACATTGAGCTTACGTTCAACCCGTTCACAACGCAATTGGCGTTGAACCGGGTTGCATACACCACTTCGACAATGCGATCTCGCCGCCGCTGTCCTTGCCCTGCCGCCATAAGGCCTTGCCGTCCTGGTAGATCAGCATTGACATCGGGCCTGACTGCGTGAGGTCGGTGCATCGTCTCCGCAGGCAAAACGTCGGCATGAGAATTCGGGACAGGTTGCCTCGTCAAACCGACTGCGGCAGCATTTGAACCTGCCTCGCGCTGGAGGCCGGCCTCTGGCAAATGTTCCGTGGGAGGCTCGGCAGCTTGCGCATCGTCTGCATGCAGCAGGTCGACGCCGACCCGGCCTGTCTGGTACGCTAAGCCGCTTTTCCAGGACGCAAGGAACGCGGGTAGTGCTACCTCGACCTGCCCTGACCCTATCCAGGATCGGCTTCGCCGGAACGCAACAGAAAGCCCCTAGGCATGTCCATCCAATGGTTTCCCGGCCACATGCACACGACGCGAAAAGCCATCGCCGAGCGCATGTCGGAGATCGATGTCGTGATCGAACTGCTGGACGCACGCTTGCCAGGCTCCAGCGCCAACCCCCTGCTGGCGGAGCTGACACGCGGCAAGCCCTCGCTCAAAGTCCTGAACAAGCAGGACCTGGCCGACCCGCAGCAAACCGCGCAGTGGCTGGCCTACTACCAGGCCCAGGCCGGCACCCAGGCCCTGGC
>JBFJZP010000711.1:0-2040 GCA_041622095.1 Burkholderiaceae bacterium
GTGCGAATCGACACAGACGATTTTTTCCATGGCCGCATTGTCCGGCGGCGGTTGCGCCGCGGCTAGAAGCGCATCGCCGTGCGCCATGACGAATTCGGCACAATTGCGCGATGCAGTTCGCCGCCGCCTGCCTCGCCCTGTTCGACCAGCTGCCCGACGTGGTGTTCTTCTGCAAGGACACACAGGGCCGGTATACCCATGCCAATCGCACGCTGCTCGGGCGGCTGGGATTGCAGCGGCCGGCCGAGCTGATCGGCAAGACCGCCGCCGAAGTGTTTCCGCAAGCGCTGGGCGAACGCTACTGGCAGCAGGACCTGCAGGTGATCCGCACCCGGCGCGCGGTCGTCGACGAACTCGAACGCCATCTGTTCCCGAACCACCGCGCCGGCTGGTGCCTGACGGTCAAGCAAGCCTTGAGCGAGAACGGCCGGATCATCGGCCTGGCCGGCATTTCGCGCGACCTGATCGGTCCGTCGACACAGGACCCGGTCTATCGCCGCCTGGCCGGTAGCCTGGCCTATGCACGGGAACATTGCGCCGACCCGCTCAGTGTCTCGGCACTGGCGCGCCATGCCGGCCTGTCGGTGGCACAACTCGAGCGCCATCTCGTGGCCTTGCTGCGGATCACACCGTCGCGCTGGTTGTTGTCGCTGCGGCTGGACAAGGCGATCGAGTTGCTCGCGCAAGGCACATCGTCGATCGCCCAGGTCGCCGCCGACTGCGGCTTTGCCGATCACAGCGCGTTCACGCGCGCGTTCCGCCGCCATGTCGGCGTCGCACCCAGTGCCTGGCGACTGCTCGGTGCGGGGGGTACGGTGGCTGCGCCTCAGCCTGGTGGCTGGGGCAACACGACCACGCCATCCTCGTCGGCCAGCAACCATTCGCCGGGGCGAATCCAGCAGCCCTGAACCATCACCGGCACCTCGCTCGCGCCTTCGCCGCGTTTCTCGGTCGGCAACGGCATGCTGGCCAACGCCAGGATGCCGATCGACATGCTGGCGAGTTCGGCCACGTCGCGCACGCAGCCATTGACCAGCACACCGGCCCAGCCGTTGCGCTGCGCCGCGGCACCGATGTTGCCGCCGACCAGCGCACGGCGCAGCGAGGCACCACCGTCGACCACCAGCACCCGCCCTTCACCCGGCTGGTCCAGCACCGCCTTGACCAGCGAGTTGTCCTCGAAGCAGCGAATCGTCGCCACCAGGCCGGCAAAGCGACGGGTGCCACCGAACTGGCGAAATACCGGCGGCAACACCCGCAGATTGCCGCTCGCATCGTTGCGGTGGGCATCACACACATCGCAGGTGGGCAAGGCGTCTGGCATGGTCTGGTTTCCTTGGAAGATGGATGGATTCACGAGTCGCCACAGCATGTTAACGCCGCAATCTGCGGCATCGCTTGAAGCCGCCGCGCGACCCGCAAACGGTCCTCATGACATCGTCACGAGACCTGCGGCGCCCCCAAAAAACAGATGCCGATCGACAGCACTTGTCGCCGAGCACGTCCGGATCAGGTTTCCCGAGGGAAAAACCCCTTTTGGCCCTCACGCAAAAAACAACAGCCCAGAGTGAAAAACATCAGTTTTCCCTTGGAAACGGGTTTCTTCTCCAGTAGCATCCGCAGTGCCGAAGGAGAAGCGGTTCTCCAATGGTGATTAATCAACTTCCAGAAGGACAATTCAATCATGGCAACTGCAAAAAAAGCGCCGGCCAAGAAAGCCGCCGCACCCGCCAAGAAAGCTGCACCCGCAAAGAAAGCAGCTCCGGCAAAGAAAGTAGCCGCCAAGGCTCCCGCCAAGAAAGTAGCCGCCAAGGCACCGGCCAAGAAGGCCGCACCGGCCAAGAAGGCTGCACCGGCCAAGAAAGCTGCACCAGCCAAGAAGGCCGCAGCGAAGAAGGCACCAGCCAAGAAGCGCACCGTCAACGCGGCCTTCATGAAGGCCATGACCCCCAGCGCAGCACTGGCTGCTGTGGTCGGGCCGAATGCCCTGCCGCGTACCGAGGTGGTCAGCAAGCTGTGGGCCTACATCAAGAAGAACAA
>JBFJZP010000712.1:0-2031 GCA_041622095.1 Burkholderiaceae bacterium
ATGGCCCTGGCCACCCACGGCATTTCCGATTTCCGACAACCCGTCCTGCACCATGCCCCAACCCGTCTCCACCAGCGCCTTGCGCCTGCATTGTTTCCGCGCCCTGCAACCCGGTCCCCGCCTGATCGTCACCGGCGCCGTGCATGGCAACGAAGTCTGCGGCAGCCAGGCCATCGAACGTGTCGCGCGCGAACTCGACAGCGGCACGCTGGTGCTGCAGCGCGGCAGCCTGACGCTGCTGCCGATCACCAATCCGCTGGCCTATGAACGCGGCCAGCGCATCGGCGAGCGCAATCTGAACCGCAACCTGTACCCGAACGCGTTGCCGCAGGACTACGAGGACCATATCGCCAATGTGTTGTGTCCGCTGCTGGCGCAACACGACGTATTGCTCGACCTGCATTCCTTCCACAGCACGGGCGAACCCTTCGTCATGCTCGGACCGCAGGACAACAACGGGCCGCTCGAGCCGTTTGCGCATGCCGCCGCCGAAGAAGCACTGGCCTTGTGCCTGGGCCCGCGGCGCATCGTCGAGGGCTGGTTGCAGACCTATGCCGAAGGCGTCAAGACCCGGATGGCGCGCAGCACCGCTGCCGACCGGGCCACGCTGCTGAGCACCGACCCGCGTTATGGCGTGGGCACGACCGAATACATGCGCAGCCAGGGCGGCTATGCCGTCACGCTCGAATGTGGCCAGCACCAGGACCCGGCCGCGCCGGAGGTGGCCTGGCGCGCAATTCACAACACGCTGGCCCAGTTGCAACTGATCGACGCCAGGGCGCCGGTGCCGACGCCGGCGCCGCAGATGTTGCGCCTGACCCAGGTCATCGACAAGCTGCACGGCGACGACGCGTTCACGCGGCCCTGGTCGAGTTACGACCCGGTGCGCAAGGGCGAGGCCATCGGCATACGCCACGACGGCGACACGGTGCGGGCGGATGAAGACGGCTTCATCGTATTTCCCAATCCCGGCGCAATGCCGGGCAACGAATGGTTCTACTTTGCCCGGCGCAGCACCCGCCTGGGTGCGAACTGATCAGGGATCCGGATCCCGGGCCTGCACGCGCGGGCTGCCGCACCGGCTGCGATCGACCCGGGTGAACATCGCTTTGCCCCGGTAAATCTGCGTAAAGCCGCGCCCGCGCGATTGCCGGACCGGGAGCCATCGGGTACATTAATAACCGATCAGTCATTAACAATTCCTCCATCCGCCTTCCCCGTGTCCGTCTCCCCTGCCTCCCCGCCGCCTGCCACGGCGCCCCGGTCGTCGCGCCGCAAGCAGGCGCGCCCGGGAGAACTGCTTGCGGCGGCACTCGACCTGTTCGTCGAGAAAGGCTATGCGGCAACCCGGGTCGAAGAGGTTGCACGCCGCGCCGGCGTGTCCAAGGGGACCTTGTTCCTGTATTTCGCCAGCAAGGAAGACCTGTTCAAGGCGGTGGTGCGCGAAAACCTGTCGCTGCGTTTCCCGCGCTGGGGCATCATGCTGGACCAGTATCCCGGGTCATCCGCCGATCTGCTGCGGTTTGCCATGCGCGAGTGGTGGGCGCAGGTTGGCGACACGCAGGCGTCGGGCATCTCCAAGCTGATGATGAGCGAGGCCAGCAACTTTCCCGAACTGGCCCGTTTCTACCAGCAGGAGGTCATCGAACCGGGCAACGTACTGATCCGGCGCATCCTGCAGCGTGGCGTCGAGCGCGGCGAGTTCCGCCCGCTGGATCTGCGTTATGCGGTCCATACCGTGCTGGCGCCGATGTTGTACCTGGTCGTCTGGAAACAGGGGGATGACGGTACCTGGAGAATGCACCTGGACATGTGGAATGGTCGTCCCGCCCCGCCTGCATCTGATTAAGTGTTGACGGCCAGCCCTTGCTATCCGCACCTGCTCGCATCTAGCTGTAGTAGTCATGCAGTGTCTCGACCGGTTACGCGCCACCGAGATTAGCCTGAAACACCTGACGGTGCAGGTAGTGGCCGTGCCGCACAGGCAGCCTTTCCGCTCGGCGATCGGCCAGCGCCGCGAACGGCACGCCG
>JBFJZP010000713.1:0-2029 GCA_041622095.1 Burkholderiaceae bacterium
CGAGCTGGTGGCCCGGCTGCAGACCGTGCTGCGGCGCCAGCACGCCGTACCAAGCCGGGACCGGCTGCAGTTCGAGGGCCTGACGCTCGACCTGGACACCCATACCGTGACCCGCCAGGGCGAGGTACTGGCCCTGACCGGCACCGAGTTCGCCTTGCTCGCGCTGCTCGCGCGCGAGCCCGGCAAGGTGTTTTCGCGCGACGACATCCTCAATCACCTGCGGGGTCACGAGGCCGATCTGTACTCGCGCGCGGTCGACATCCTGATCAGCCGCCTGCGCAAGAAACTCGATCCGCTCGACGGCATCCGCACCGTGCGCCATGCGGGTTATGCCCTGGCGCTGGCCCGTGTCTGAGTTGCTGCGCAAGGCCTGGCACTGGCGTGCCCTTTCGGCATTGCGCCGCTCCTTGCGGCTGCGCCTGATCGTCGTATTCCTGCTGCTGGCGCTGGGCCTGTCGGTGATGTTCCTCGGTGGCATGCAACGGGCGCTCGGGGTCGGCTGGCGCCTGGCGCTGGAGCCGCTGGTAACCGACTATGTCGACCGGCTGGTGGCCGACATCGGCACCCCGCCCGATATCGACCGGGCCACCGCGCTGACGCGTCGACTGCCGATCTCGGTGCAGATCCAGGGGCCGCAGGTGCAATGGCGATCCCATGCGCAAGACGAGCGGCGGGGCTGGATGCATGACGACGATGCCCATCGCGAGTGGCCCCGCGTGCTCGAACGGATCACCGCCGACGGGCATCGCATCACGCTCGGCCTGGGCGACCTGCCCTGGGGGCGCCAGCCGCGGATTGTCGGCTGGTTGACGCTGCTGACGCTGCTGGTGTTCATTGCGCTGGCGTACGCCTATGTGCGTCGCCTGCTGCTGCCGCTGGACGACATCCGGCTCGGCGTGCAGCGTTTCGGACAGGGCCGTTTCGACGATGCGATTGCGGTTCGGCGCCAGGACGAACTCGGCGAGCTGGCCGGACAGATCAATACGATGGCCCGGGACCTGCGGCAGATGCTTGACGGCAAACGCGCCTTGCTGCTGGCGATCAGCCATGAGTTGCGCTCGCCGCTGACGCGTGCGCGTCTCCATACCGAGTTGCTGCCGGAATCCGGCGACACCGGCGCGAGCCGCGAGGCGTTGTTGCGCGACCTGGCGGAGATGCGCGACCTGATCAACGACCTGCTCGAGAGCGAGCGCCTGTCCGGCAGCCATGTGGCGCTGCAGCGCGGGCCGACCGACCTGTGTGCGCTGGTGCGCAGCCTGGTGCGGGAACGCTCCGAACCGGGGCAGGTGGAACTGCGGTTGCCGGCCGACTTGCCGCCGATCGCGGTCGACGATACCCGGATGCGGCTGGCGCTGCGCAACCTGCTGGACAACGCGCTGCGCCATGGCGCAGGGGCGGCGCCGCCGCAGTTGTCGGTGCGACGCGACGCCGGCCTTGTGGTGGTGACCGTGCGCGACCACGGGCCGGGTGTCGAGCCGGCCCAGCTGGCGCATCTCGGCGAGCCGTTCTACCGCACCGATGCCGCACGCCAGCGCGTCACCGGTGGTGTCGGCCTGGGCCTGCATCTGGCCCGGCTGGTGGCGCAGGCCCATGGTGGCCGCCTGACGTTTCGCAATGTCGATCCGGGCCTGGAGGCCATGCTGACGATCCCGCTGCGCTGAGTCCGCTCGCGCCGGCCGGGGCCGCGGGCGCGGCCGGTTCAGAACGGGGGCGGGCTGGTGAATTCGAGCCACTCGCCGGTTTGCGGATGCTGCAGCCGGATGGTGGTGGCATGCAGCATCAGCCGATCCGCCGCGTTCGCGTCGTCGGCCCCGCCATATAGCGGGTCACCGATGATCGGGTGGCCGATGGCGCGCAGGTGTACCCGCAACTGGTGCGAGCGACCGGTCACCGGTTCGAGTTCGACGCGGCTCATGCCGGGCTGCAGCGTGTCGAGCAGACGCCAGCGGGTCAGGCTGGGCTTGCCGTCGGCGCGAATCACCCGGCGCGGACGATTCGGCCAGTCCACGATGATTGGCAGATCGATAGA
>JBFJZP010000714.1:0-2026 GCA_041622095.1 Burkholderiaceae bacterium
CAAGCTGCGGGCGGTACACGCCGAGATCGTGGAGGACGGCGGCCGCGCGAGCCTGCAGGTCTGCGACATCCGCGATGAGGATGCGGTACGGCAATGTGTCGCCGCGGCCGTGGCGCAGCATGGCCGGATCGACGGCCTGGTGAACAATGCCGGCGGCCAATACATCTCGCCGCTGGAGGCGATCTCGCGCAAGGGCTGGCAGGCGGTGGTCGACACCAACCTGACCGGCGGTTTCCTGATGGCGCGGGAGTGTTATCTGCAATCGATGCAGCAGCACGGCGGCGCGATCGTCAACATCGTGGCCGACATCTGGGGCTCGATGCCGGGCATGGCGCACAGCGGTGCGGCGCGTGCCGGTATGGTCAGCCTGACCGAAACCGCTGCGCTCGAGTGGGCCCGGAGCGGGGTGCGGGTGAATGCGGTGGCGCCGGGTTATATCGCTTCCAGCGGCATGGACCACTACCCGCCGGAGCACGGGCCGAAGTTGCGCGCCATGGCCGCGACGGTGCCGCTGGGGCGTTTCGGCAACGAGGCGGAGACTTCCGCCGGCATCGTGTTTCTGCTCAGCCCGGCAGCCTCGTTCATCAGCGGCACCGTCCTGCGCATCGATGGCGCGCGGCCGCAGGCGCGCCTGGGTTGGGACACCCGCCACGCCGATCCGCAAGACGATGCGGCGCCCGAAGCGGTGCGGCCGTTCGACGGCTTTCACCGTGCGGTCACGCCACGGCTGTTCCAGCGCTGAACAGCACCCGAACTCCCGCAATCAGCAGCGACCGCCATGCAATACACCCACGAACACCTGGAAATCCAGAACACGCTCAAGCGCTTCATCGATGCGGAGATCAACCCGCATGTCGACGAATGGGAAGCGGCCGAGATCTTTCCGGCCCACACCGTGTTCAAGCGACTCGGTGAACTGGGGCTGCTCGGACTGACCAAGCCGGTGGAGTTCGGCGGCGCCGGGCTCGACTATTCGTATTCGCTGGCCATGGCCGAGGCGCTCGGGCATATCGACTGCGGCGGCATTCCGATGGCCATCGGCGTGCAGACCGACATGTGTACACCGGCGCTGGCGCGGTTCGGCAGCGACGAACTGCGCCGGCAGTTCCTGGCGCCGGCGATTACCGGCGACATGGTCGGGTGTATCGGCGTCAGCGAACCCGGCGCCGGCAGCGATGTGGCGTCGATCAAGAGTGTCGCGCGCAAGGATGGCGACGACTACCTGATCACCGGCCAGAAGATGTGGATCACCAACAGCCTGCAGGCCGACTGGATGTGCATGCTGGTCAATACAGGCGACGGGCCGGCGCACAAGAACAAGTCGCTGGTCATGGTGCCGATGGACAGCCCCGGCATCGAGAAGGCAAAGAAGATCCGCAAGATCGGCATGCATTCCAGCGATACCGGCCTGATCCACTTCGACCAGGTGCGGGTGCCGCAGCGTTACCGCATCGGCGCCGAAGGCCAGGGCTTCGTCTACCAGATGATGCAGTTCCAGGAGGAGCGGCTGTGGGCGGCGGCCAGCTGCCTGCAAAGCCTGTCCAATTGCATGGCCTGGACGATCGAGTGGGCGCAGCAGCGCAAGCTCTTTGGCAGCACGCTGGCCGACCAGCAGTGGGTGCAGTTCAAGCTGGCAGAGATGAAGACCGAACTCGAGAGCCTGCGCGCCTTGACCTACCGTGCCTGCGAGTTGTACGTGGCCGGCCAGGACGTGACCGAACTGGCCTCGATGGCCAAACTCAAGGCCGGGCGGCTGAACCGCATCATCCCGGATGGATGCCTGCAGTTCTGGGGTGGCATGGGTTTCACGCTGGAGAACAAGGTCTCGCGCATGTACCGTGACGGCCGGCTGGGCTCGATCGGCGGCGGCGCGGACGAGGTCATGCTCGGCATCATCGCCAAGACCATGGGAACGCTGCCACAGCGCTGAAGGTACTACCGACCGTTGCGCCGCCAGGTCAAGAGTCCGCTGATCAGCAGGTAGAGGATAGCGATGGCCGTCAGGTCGGCCAGGATCTTGCCGGTG
>JBFJZP010000715.1:0-2024 GCA_041622095.1 Burkholderiaceae bacterium
CCGACCATGCGACCGCGCGCCTTGTCGAACACGCCATCCTTGGACGACAACATCACGATCGGCACCTGCGAGAAACGCGCATTGCGCTTGATGATGGCGCAGGTCTGGTAGCCATCCAGGCGCGGCATCAGGATGTCGCAGAAGATCAGGTCGGGCTGGTAGTCATTGACCTTGGACAAGGCATCGAAACCGTCCTCGGCCAGCAGGACCTGGTGCCCCCCTTGCTTGAGAAAGATTTCGGCGCTGCGCCGGATCGTGTTGCTGTCATCGATGACCAGGACCTTGAAGGTCGATCCGTTAGGGTTCACGCGGTTGCTCTCCTGCACTGAAGTTGTTCAGGGACCGGGTCATCGGGCCGATCCATGCGCCTGCGGCTGAAGATATCAGACCTGAACCATTTCGAAGTCCTCTTTGCGTGCGCCGCATTCGGGACAGGTCCAGTTCATCGGAACGTCGGCCCACTTGGTGCCGGGGGCCAGGCCGTCATCGGGGGCTCCGGCCTCCTCGTCGTAGATCCAGCCACAAATCAGACACATCCAGGTTTTAGGTTCGCTCACAGCT
Source organism: Burkholderiaceae bacterium (assembly GCA_041622095.1). Classification (GTDB taxonomy): domain Bacteria; phylum Pseudomonadota; class Gammaproteobacteria; order Burkholderiales; family Burkholderiaceae_C; genus CAISIP01. Next base: position 562 of record JBFJZP010000715.1, read on the forward strand.
TAAAGGGCCTTCGAATAGAATGCAAACATTGTATAGAGACGGTCCTGGCGAAACGCGCCAAACGTGCCGGAACCACCGATATTCTGCCTTAGCGGCACCCCCCGTTCTGATCATGTCCACCGATCTCCCCGACGACCTTCCCGAGACCGACACCCCATCCGCCCAGCCGGCCTGCGTCCTGGTCTTCAATGCCAACGACCCCAGCGGCGCCGGCGGACTCGCCGGAGACGTCAATGCGATCGCCTCGGTCGGCGCCCATGCGCTGCCGGTCGTGACCGGCGCCTATACCCGCGACACGGCGGAAATCATCGACCACCATGCGATGGACGAAGAGGCGGTGGCCGAGCAGGCGCGCACCATTCTCGAAGACGTCACCGCCCAGGTCATCAAGATCGGTTTCTGCGGCTCGGCCGAGAACCTCAGCGCGATTGCCGAGATCGCCGCCGACTATGCCGACGTGCCGGTCATTGCCTACATGCCCGACCTGTCCTGGTGGAGCGAGGTGCAGATCGACCTGTACCTGGACGCGTTCCGCGAGCTGGTTCTGCCGCAGACCACGGTGTTGGCCGGAAACCACAGTACCTTGTGGCGCTGGCTGCTGCCGGACTGGAGTTCCGACAAGAGCCCGGGTCCGCGCGACATCGCCCGGGCTGCCAACGAGATGGGTGTGCCCTACACACTGGTGACCGGCATCCTGGCGCCCGACCAGCAGATCGAGAATGCACTGGCATCGCCCCAAGGGGTGTTGTACAGCGAACGTTTCGAACGTTTCGAGGCCACGTTCGCCGGTGCCGGCGACACCTTGTCCGCCGCACTCGCCGCCTTGCTGGCCAGTGGCAGCGACCTGGCCGAGTCGGTCAAGGAGTCGCTCGGATACCTGGATCGTTGCCTGGACGCGGGCTTTCGCCCCGGCATGGGCCATATCGTGCCGGACCGCCTGTTCTGGGCCCAGCCGGAGGTGGACGAGGAGGACGCCTCGGACGAGGCGCAAGCCGCCGCCGCACTTTTCGACCTGCCTGCACATGACACAAAACACTGAAACCAACGACCAACTGTTTGCCCGCGCCCAGCGCGTGATCCCGGGCGGCGTCAATTCGCCGGTACGCGCCTTCAAGGCGGTCGGCGGCACGCCCCGTTTCGTCAAACGCGCCCAGGGCGCGTATTTCTGGGATGTCGAAGGCCATCGCTACATCGACTACATCGGCTCCTGGGGCCCGATGATCCTCGGCCACGGCCACCCGGCGGTGCTCGAAGCCGTGCGCAAGGCGTCGCTGGACGGGCTGAGCTTCGGCGCCCCGACCGAGGCCGAGGCCGAGCTGGCCGAGACGCTGATCGAGCTCGTCCCCGCGGCCGAGCAGGTGCGCCTGGTGTCCAGCGGCACCGAGGCCGGCATGAGCGCGATCCGGCTGGCGCGCGGCGCCACCGGCCGCAGCGTCATCGTCAAGTTCGAGGGCTGCTACCAC
>JBFJZP010000716.1:0-2022 GCA_041622095.1 Burkholderiaceae bacterium
CATGTTGGTCAAGACCGTGATGCCCTTGGCCTGGCAGGCCGGCAACACCGCACGCATGCGATCGCGCAACAAGGGGTCGTAACCATGGGTGGGGTCTGCGGCGCGGCGCAACTGCGCCAGCGCGATCGTGCGCTCGGCCAGGCACTCGAACACCAGCGCGTCGAGTGCGCCGCGTTCAGCCAGATCCCGGGCCGGGTCGATGCGGTCGCCGGAGTAGCCGGCGCCGGAGCCAATGCGGAATTCTTTCATCGCGCGATTTTGCCTTGTCCATACGCATCTGCGGACAACTGCGCCGGCCTCACCGCTGCCTGATACCAACTGCTAAAGTGCCCTTCACCGATCCGATGTTCCGCTCTCTTGTCCAGATGCCTTTGCCCTCCAAACTGATGACCCGCGCGTCGGCGCGACTGGCTGCGTTGCTCGCCCTCGTGTCGACCCTTCTGCTCGCCGGCTGCTCTGGCGCCGGTTTGCTCAACACGCTGTCGGCCAGCAGCAGCTACACGCTGACATCCGGCGTTGCCTACGGCGTGCTGCCGCGCCAGAAGCTCGACATCTACACGCCGACGGCCGCCAGGCCCGCGTCCGGCTGGCCGTCCGTGGTGTTTTTCTATGGCGGCTCCTGGAACTCTGGCGCACGGGCCGACTACCAATTCGTGGCTGAGGCGCTGGCCGCGCGTGGCGTGTTGACGTTGGTGGCGGACTACCGTCTCTACCCCGAGGTGCGGTACCCCGACTTCCTGACCGACAGCGCGCAGGCACTGGCTTTCGGCCTGGACCAGGCGGTGCACCTGGGAGGTGACCCGAAGCGGGTATTCGTGATGGGGCACAGCGCCGGCGGCTACAACGCGGCGATGTTGGCGCTCGATGCGCGCTGGCTCGAGGCTGCCGGCCATGCGCCGGACGAACTGGCCGGCTGGATCGGGCTGGCCGGGCCTTACGATTTTTTTCCGACCGACAACCCGGACGCGCAGCCGGTGTTCTTTCACCCGAACTATCCGGTCAATGCACAGCCGATCGATTTCACGCCATCCGACGCACCGCGTAGTTTTCTGGCCGCGCCGGTGGACGACGTGCTGGTCAGCCCGCAGCGCAGTACACAGCAGCTGGCGACCCGCCTGCAGGCCGCCGGGGTGCCGGTGACACTGAAGCTGTACCAGCATGCCAACCACATGACCCTGATCGGCGCCTTCGCCTGGCCGCTGCGCTGGATCGCGCCGGTGCTGGACGACGTGCAGGCGTTTATTGCGGCTGCGCCGCCGGCGCGGTGAGGGTGGCCGCACCAGACCGTTGACGCCACAAAGCCCGGGCCGGCCTCCTCATGGGTGCAGAGCCCGGTTCGGGAACAACGCGACGGTCTTTGGCCGTCAGTGATGTGGCGAGGAATCCGAGCGGCTCAATTCAATGTGCTGAAGCCGATCCGGTCGCAGGACGCATCGCGTTACCCGGTATTTGGCGGGTCGCAACATGAATGTGCGTGGTGCAGTGGGTCGGCGCACCGCGTCACACGCCGATTGCACTGACGTATCCAGGCCGCTTTAGCCTGGGCTCGCTTGAAGAAGATTCCGCCGCCATTTGTCGCAGGTTCTTGAAACTCTGACGTCCGATCGTGTGATCAAGGCCTGATCGGCCGGCAATGGTATTTGTGCCGACGCGGCCACCGGGTCCAAAGGCCACGGGCCGCCGGCATCAGCCCTTGGTCGGGATGAGTCCGGCGGCCCGTGGGACGCGATCGTGCAACGCAGCAGGCGCTGCGTGAACCTGTCAGGCGGCGTCGGCAGTCGCCTTGGCCTTGCGTGCGACCCGACGTGCGGCGTTCGAGGTGTCAGTGGCGGAGTCGGCGACGGCTCGGCTCACCCGCGCGGTGGTCGTCTTGGCCTTGCGTGCGACGCGACGTGCGGCGTTCGAGGTCTCAGTGGCGGAGTCGGTGACGGCTTGGCTGACACGCTTGGTGGTCGTCTTGGCCTTGCGTGCAACGCGACGTGCGGCGTTCGAGGTTTCGGTGGCGGACTCGGCGACGGTTTC
>JBFJZP010000717.1:0-2019 GCA_041622095.1 Burkholderiaceae bacterium
ACATCGGCGTCAGCCAGACGTCGCGTCTGACCTTATCGTAGACCCAGCGGTAACTCTCGGGCGAGAGCGGCGACCCGGTCGAGCCTATCGTACGCAGCCGTCCCAGCGCGGCGATCTGGCGTGGTTCGATGCCATGCTTCTCGCACATCGTGAAGAAGGCGGCTCCAGCACCGAAGAAGTCGAGGTCGGTGTCGCCGCAGAAGCGCCATAACGTCGAATAATCGGGCCATGCCGGGTTGCCGTCGTAGATGCACATCGTGGCGCCGACCAGTAGCGCGGCGACGTTCAGGTTCCACATCACCCATCCGGTCGTGGTGAACCAGTGGAAGCGATCGCCAGCGACAACATCGTTGTGCAAAGCCATCGTCTTGACATGCTCGAGCAGGATGCCGCCATGGCCATGCACGATCGGCTTCGGCAGGCCGGTGGTGCCGGACGAGTAGACGACCCACAGCGGATGATCGAAGGGCTGCATTTCGATCTTCAGCGCGGCGTCTCGGCGCAGCGCATCTCCCCATGCCACGCCCTGTGGCCATTGCGCCGCACTGGCATCGATATCCAGATAGGGCACCAGCACCATGTGTTCGACGCTCGGCAATTCGTTCAACAGCTGCCCGATGACCTCAAACCTGTCATGGGCCTTGCCACTCCACCAATAGCCATCGACCGCGATCAGCACCTTGGGTTCGATCTGGCGGAAGCGGTCGACCACCGCGGCCACACCCATCTCGGGCGAACACAGCGACCAGATCGCTCCCAGGCTGGCTACCGCCAAAAAGGCCACCACCGCCTGCGGAATGTTGGGCAGGTAGGCCACGACACGGTCACCGGGTTTTACGCCCTGCTCGCACAGCCAGTCTGCCAGCGCGGCCACGTCGCGCTCGAGCCCGGCCCAGGACACCTCAGCGCGTGCACCGGATTCGCTGCGGAAGATGATCGCCGGCCGCTGCGCGCTGGCGTGTCTGAAGATCTGGCTGACGTAGTTAGTGCGTATGTTGGGAAACCAGCACGCTCCGGGCATCGCCCGGTCGGCCAGCACAGGCGTGCAATCGCCCTGCAGCGGCAGGTCGAAGAATTCGACCTGCGCCGCCCAACAGGCTTCGATCTCCTGCACCGACCACTGCCACAGCGCGTTGTAGTCGGCAAACTGCAGGCCCCTGTGGATGCGCAGCCAGTCGATGAACCGGGTCACGCAGGCACTCGCAACCCGCTGTGGCGACGGTCTCCAGATCACTTGTGGACTGTCGTCGGCGGTCATCAGCAGACTCCGGAATTCAATCGGCCAGGCGCACGACACGCCCAGCTACCAATCTTGCCACCTCTTGCGCATCACAACCCAGTTCGTGCAGCAAGGCGGCGCTGTGCTGGCCGACACGTGGCGGCGGCTCCATCTGTTCGAGGCTCAGCATTCCCTCTTTGAGGTGCGACGGAAGCGGCATCAGCGGAAGCCCAGGCAGCGCTGGGTGGGCGACGAAACGTCCGGCCAAAATGGGATCGGCCATCGCCTGCGAGACGGTGTTGACCGGGCCACTTGGTATGTCGGCGTCGGAAAACGCGGCAACCCAGTCGGCTGCCGGACGAGCAGCGAAGATCGCATGCAGTTCGGCCGCCATCTCGGGCCGGTGTGCGACGCGGCCGGCGTTGCTGGCATAACGCGAGTCGGTCAACCACGCCACGCGGTCGATGGCTTCGCAGAAGCGGCGAAAGGCAGCATCGCTGATCACCGAGACGCTGAACCAGCGGCCGTCACCGGCACGGAAATGGCGGCTCGGTGCGGCAATCGGCAGGTTGATGGCCCGCGCCGGCTCGCGCTGCTCGACAGCATGCTCGGCCACCTTGGTCGCCATCAGATTGAACATCGTGTCAACCAGCACGGTCTCGACCTGCTGGCCGCGTCCGGTCTGCCGCCAGTGCATCACCGCAGCCAGGATGCCGAAAGCGCCGCACATGCCGCTGGCCACGTCGACCACCGGCAGGCCAACGCGGATCGGGTCGTCACCGTCGTCGCCGCTGGCGTAG
>JBFJZP010000718.1:0-2014 GCA_041622095.1 Burkholderiaceae bacterium
CCCGATCCACGACATTGTCATGACGGTGTAATCGACGCGGGTCACACTGTTCCAGAGCAATAGCAGGAATCCACGCCATGAATGTCATCACGATCTACCACAATCCGGCTTGCGGCACGTCACGCAACGCGCTGGCGCTGATCCGCAACAGCGGTTGCGAGCCAACCATCATCGAATACCTGAACTCACCGCCGAGCAAGCAGCGCCTGCAGCAACTACTCCGCGACATGGGCATGCGTCCGCGCGAATTGCTGCGCGAGAAAGGCACGCCATACCACGACCTGGGCCTGGACGAACCACGCTGGGCCGATGAGGAGCTGATCGACCTGATGCTGGCGCACCCGATCCTGATCAATCGCCCGATCGTGGTGACGCCGCTGGGCACGCGCCTGTGCCGCCCGTCAGAAGAAGTGCTCGCCATCCTGCCGGGTACACAAAAGGGTTTCTTCGCCAAGGAAGACGGCGAGGTCGTGGTCAAAGCAGACGGCCAGCGGACCTGAAATCAAGCGGCGGCGACCACCTGCGCCGGCGCCGGGCGGTGCGCCGACAAGGCCCGGTTGCGGCCTCCGTTCTTGGCGCGGTACAGCGCCCCATCTGCCAGTTCGATCAACTCATCCAGTGTCGGCGATGCGCCGGCCGGTGACGCGTGTGCCGCCGCACTGGCATAACCGGCCGACATGGTGAAGCCCACCGTGCGTCCGTCGCGCAGGCGCACTTGCTGCTGGCTGGCCTCATTCACCAGCCGTTGCGCAAAGTCGGCCGCCTGGGCCTCGGTGCAGCCCCGCAACAACACACAGAATTCCTCGCCGCCATATCGGCAGGCGAGATCGGAAATACGTGTCGAGTTCGCGATCATCCGGGCTGCATGCGCCAGTGTCGCATCGCCGCCGCCATGACCGTAGGTATCGTTGACCGATTTGAAAAAGTCGATGTCGAACAAGACCACCGCGTAAGCCTGCGCTGGTGCGCTGCGCTCGATTTCATGGGCCAGCTCATAAAACGCGGTACGGGTGTACAAGCCGGTCAAGCGATCGCGCCGCAGGCGGTTCATGGTTTCCCGCTGGTACCGTTCGCTGACCATGGCGATGAAGACCAGCGACGACAAGGCCATGAACAAGGCACCGATGATCAGGGACACCAGTTGGTGGGCGGAGCTGGCCGCAGGCGCTACCGACGTGGTGTCGCCGAACACACCGATCAGCGCCCGCAGCGCCAGCGCGAGCGCCGGCGCCAGCATCACCGGGATCGAACTCCAGGCCAGCACCGGTGTCGTCCGGGCCCGATGGGTATGGATCATCACCGCCAGCAACAGGAACTGCCCGGTCATCGCCATCGACTAGGTGAAGATCGCCAGCTTGCTGGGCGCGCAGGTAGTAGTGCGCCCAGCATGCCAGCCAATCCGAAAGTGACGGCAGTGGTCACGAAACGCACCGGAACCGCCACCTCGAACAGGCGCGAATAAGCAATCACCGCGTACGGCATGCTGGCCGTGATGAACACGTTGGCCATGAAGTGCGTCAGGAACCAGGGTGCATGACCGCGCAGATAAAACAGCATGTAGGCCGCGCAGCTGCAGATCATGGCATCACCCCAGGCCTTCATCGCAGACGTCCGCCTGCTGACGCCGCCGGCCAGGCAGTACGCCATTGCCGCCATGAATGCGGCCATCATGGCCACGGCAAAAACCAGCGTACCTCCATCGAGTTGCAGACTTGCCGTCGCTTGCACTGCGGCTCGTCTCCTGGGGATCTGCAGGCAACCACGCCATGTCACCGTCCGTTACATATTCTAGGGTCGCGATGCGTGTTTGCGCCACGCAAGTGCGTCGATCCGGCGGGTTGTTGGCGGATGACGACGCTGCGTGCTTGTCGACACAAAGGGCTTGCACCTGGACGCGCACGACGAACCGGATGAGCACATGCATGCAGGCATGCATCACGGCAGTTCCTGCATCCATCCGCCACCGACCGGGCGACAATGGCAGGCGGCCGACGCCCCAGAATCTGCGCCAGAC
>JBFJZP010000719.1:0-2011 GCA_041622095.1 Burkholderiaceae bacterium
ACGACACCGCCAAGGTGCAGGGCCAGGCAGCACTGACGCCGGCCCATGTGGCAAAGGCGCGCTGGCTGCTGACGCGCCATGACCCGCGCAACATGCGCGCCGGGGTGCTGCGCACCATCGTGATATCCGAGGAAGACCTGGATCTGGCGGCCAACTACCTGGTCCATCAATATGGCGGAGGCGCCAGCCAGGTGCGTCTACCCGATGGCAGCCTGGTCGTACGCGCCAGCCTGGCCCTGCCGCGCAATCCGCTGGGTCGATTCGTCAACCTGGAGCTGGCGCTGGGCGAAACCGGCGACTTGCCCCGGGTCGACAGCCTGCGGCTGGGGCGGGTGCCGGTTCCGGCGTTTGTCTGCAACCTGTTGCTGGACTGGGGGGTGGGGCGGCTGCAGGCCAGCACCCGTTATGGCGCGGCGGCCGATGTGGTCAAGCAGGTGCGATCGCGGGACGGATTCCTGGTTGTCGACTTCGAATGGAACGAAGCGGTACCGGCACAGCTGCAGGCGGCACTGATCAGCGGGCAGGAGCAGCTTCGCTGGCGCGCCTACCAGGAACGTCTGGTGCTGTTGGCCGGAAAGGCCAAGGCCGGCCGGGTGTTGCCGCTGGATCAGTTGCTCGGCCCGATGCTGCAACTGGCGCAGGAACGGGCGGCCGCAGCGGATGCGGCGCAGGAGAACCGCTCGGCGCTGATCGTGCTGGCCTTTTATGTCAACGGCAAGGGTTTGTCGGCCTTGGTGCCGCAGGCGCGCGAGTGGCCGCGGGCGCGCCGGCATGTGGTGACGCTCTCCGGCCGTACCGACCTGACGCAGCATTTCTCCATCTCGGCGGCGCTTGCCGCGACCGCCGGCAGCCCCTTGTCGGATGTGGTCGGCCTGTACAAGGAGCTGGAGGACGCGCGCAGCGGTAGCGGTTTTTCGTTCATTGACCTGGCAGCCGATCGCGCCGGCACCCGCTTCGGCGCGCTGGCGGTGTCCGGCGCCGCCGGCCAGGAGCGGCTGCGCAGCTTGCTGGCCGGTGGATTGCGCGAGAACGACTGGATGCCGCAGGTGCAGGACCTGCCGGAGTTCATGGCCCAGGCCGATTTCGAGCGCCGGTTCGGCGGAGTCGGGCAGCCCGCTTACCAGGCGATGCTGGCCCGGATCGAGCAACGTATCGCCGCCTTGCCCCTGTATCGCTGACCGGTGGCCGGCGACAACGCGGTTCGCAGGACAACCGGATCGGGCTAAAATCGCCGGCTAGTACCCGAACAGAGTCCAAGGAATCTTCATGTCTGCACATCCCACCAGCCACGACACCCCGTCCGATGACCCGGTCGAGAAGATCGTTCCGCTCATGCCCCTGGTGTTGCCGGTTGCCGGCGGCGTGCTGATCTTCCTGCTGGCCTTCATCGCCGTCTTCATGGCCTGACGTTTGTCCGTGGCATCGGGTGCTGCATGCCGGCGCCCGGTCCGGGCGTTTACGGCCACTACCGACGGCGCCCCACTTCCCGCACGTTACGCAGGCGCACAGTCGTCCGCGCATACGCTGCAACCAGCCCATCCCCCTACCGCACACGATCCCTCCCGTGGATCGCGGCCCGCATTCATGAAGCGCGGGCGCAGCACCACCTAGGTCGCTGGAGAACTGCGGCCCGTCACAGGTGAGCTCCGCGGCTTGCCTCCCTTGGCACCGGGCGCATCCGCTTGCGGGAGGTCGAAGCTGGTCCACTTGCGCTTGTAGTCCATGCGCTCGAAGTGCTCGACCAGGAAGTCGATGAAGGTGCGCACCTTGGCCGACATGTGGCGACGGCTCTGGAATGCGATGTTGATGCGCAGCCGGGGCAGGTCCCAGTCATCGAGCACGGACACCAGGCGCCCCGCGACCAGATCGTCGTACACGATGTATTTGGGCTGCACCAGGATGCCCATGCCATTGAGGGCTGCGACACGCAGCACCTGCCCTTCGTTCGACTCGAGCAGGCAGGAGGCGGAGTCGTCGGCCGGAACGAAGGCCTCGAGCCGCGCGGCGCCGT
>JBFJZP010000720.1:0-2008 GCA_041622095.1 Burkholderiaceae bacterium
CACGGAATAGAAATTCCGCACCTGGTTCTCGATGAAATACTCCTGAATGTCGCCCATGCACTTGAGGGCGAACTCGGTGGAGAAGATGCAGGTGTTCTGGCCCTGATCTTCCTTCAGGATGTCGGCCTGCACCGTCCCGCGCACGCTGGCCAGGGTTCTGGCCTTGATCTCGGTCTGCTCGCTGTCGTTCGGCTGACGGCCCTCGGCGTCGACAAACTTCTCGACTTCGCGGTCGATGGCCGTGTTCAGGAAAAACGCCAGAATCGTCGGCGCCGGGCCGTTGATGGTCATCGATACCGACGTGGTCGGCGCACAGAGATCGAAACCGGCGTACAGGTCCTTCATGTCATCCAGCGTCGCGATCGAGACTCCGGAATTGCCGACCTTGCCGTAGATGTCCGGCCGCGGGTCCGGGTCGTTGCCATACAAGGTCACCGAGTCGAATGCGGTCGACAGGCGCTTGGCCGGCAAACCTTCGGACAGCAGCTTGAAGCGCCGGTTGGTGCGGAACGCGTCGCCCTCGCCGGCGAACATGCGGGTCGGGTCCTCACCCTCGCGCTTGAACGCAAAGGTTCCGGCGGTATACGGGTAGCTGCCCGGCACGTTGTCGAGCATCAACCACTGCAGGATCTCGCCATGGTCTTCGTACTTGGGCAAGGACACCTTGCGGATCGGTGTTCCGCTGAGCGACTTCGTCACCAGCGCGGTGCGGATCTCCTTGTCGCGGATCCTGACCACGTATTCGTCGCCGCCATAGGCCTTGACCATCTCCGGCCACTGCGCCAGCAGCTTGCGTTCGGCCTTGCCCATGCGCTCCTCGCGTTGCGCCGCCAGGTCATTGACCGCGGTGTAGGCACGTACCTTGGTCGCGTTGGCCTGGTGCAGCATCACGCCCGAGGCGCGCAGCTGCTGGATCTCGCGCGCAAGTTTCGCCTGGTCGCGGGCACGCGCCTTGTAGCCGCGCACCGTGTCGCTGATCTCGGCCAGGTAACGGATGCGCGCCGCCGGCACCACCGGCGTCTGGTTGGTGCTGTGGCGCACCGATACCGTGGGCAAGCGGCCTTCGCGCACCGCCAGGCCGAGCGACTGCAGCCGCGGCAGCAGTGCCTGGTACAGGGCGGTGACACCGTCGTCGTTGAATCGCGCCGCCATCGTGCCGAACACCGGCATCTGGTCCGGCGTCGTCGTGAAGGCCTCGCGGTTGCGCTGCACCTGCTTGGCCACGTCGCGCAAGGCGTCAAGAGCGCCCTTGCGGTCGAACTTGTTGATCGCGATGAACTCGGCGAAATCGAGCATGTCGATCTTCTCGAGCTGGCTGGCGGCGCCGAACTCCGGCGTCATCACGTACAGCGGCAGGTCCACATGCGGCACGATGGCCGCATCGCCCTGGCCGATGCCCGAGGTCTCGACGATGACCAGGTCGAAGCCCGCACATTTGCAGGCCAGGATCACGTCCGGCAGGCACGCACTGATCTCGGAGCCGAAATCGCGCGTCGCCAGCGAACGCATGAAGACACGCTGTTCGGCATCCTTGCCCCACGGGCCGATCGCATTCATGCGGATCCGGTCACCCAGCAAGGCGCCGCCACTCTTGCGCCGCGACGGGTCGATGCTGATCACCGCGACGCGCAACTGGTCATCCTGGTCCAGCCGCAGCCGGCGGATCAACTCGTCGGTCAACGACGACTTGCCGGCGCCGCCGGTGCCGGTGATGCCGAGCACCGGCACCTGGGTCTTGTCCGCCGCCTGGCGCATCGCCTCCAGCAGGGCCGCGTCGGCCTTGTCCGCCTCGAGCGCCGTGATCAACTGCGCCAGGGAACGCCAGTTGTCCTGACCATGACCCTGGATCGCCTCGAGCGTCGTCGGCGCGAATTCGGACAAGTCCTTGTCGCAGCGCATCACCATCTCGCCGATCATGCCGGCCCGCCCCATGCGCTGGCCGTCCTCCGGGCTGAAGATGCGGGCCACGCCGTACTCGTGCAGGTCGCGGATCTCCGGCGGCACGATC
>JBFJZP010000721.1:0-2006 GCA_041622095.1 Burkholderiaceae bacterium
CCGGCACCATGCTGATGGCCTGGTGCTGGTGCGGGTCGAACTTGGTGCCGGCCGTCGGGTTGATCTGCATCACCTTGTTGCGCTCCAGCGCCGACATCAGTTGGCGCAGGGTCGCCTGGGCGCCTTCGCGAATCTGTTCCAGCGTCGCGTCCGTGATCGTCAGGCCGGCTTCCAGGCTGTCGACCACCGGCAACATGTTCTCGGCGAATGACTCGATCGCGTACTTGCGCGACTTGGCAATTTCGTCTTCGGCGCGGCGGCGGGCGTTTTCCACCTCGGCCTTGGCGCGCAGGTACTGGTCGGCGAGTTCGGCGCTTTTTGCCTGCAACGCGGCCAGATCGGCCTGGGCCTTGGATTGCGCATCCGATTCCTGGGCGGCTTGTGCAGCCACCATCTCTTCGGTGCTTTGATATTCCTGGGCGGGTTTGCTGGGGTCGGGTTGCTTGTTATCGGACATGCTTGGGGTCAAAAAGTCGGGGTCAGTGGCGGGACGTTGCGTAAACAAATGGCAGATGGCGCCATCCGGCAGCGTTTCAAGGGCTGGCGCACGCCTGTCGCAACTGGCCGGTTGCGGGGCCGCCCGGCATCATGCGGGCGCGACCAGGATCGCGCCCTGCACGCAGGTTTCGTTCAGCCGGAGACGCCGAGCAGTTCGACGTCGAACTTGAGCGTCGCATTGGGCGGAATCACGCCGCCGGCGCCGCGCGTGCCATAACCGAGTTCCGGCGGGATGATCAGGGTGCGGGCACCACCGACGCGCATGCCGGCAAAACCCTGGTCCCAGCCCTTGATCACCATGCCGGCGCCGAGCGAGAACACGAACGGGTTGCCGCGGTCCTTGCTGGAGTCGAATTTGGCACCTTGGGTGTCGTCGTTGTAGAGCCAGCCGGTGTAATGCACGGTGACCTGCTGGCCGGCCTTGGCTTCGGCGCCGTCGCCGGTGGTGGTGTCGAGGTATTGCAATCCGGAGTCGGTAGTGATCATGGGCGTTTCCAGCAGAGGGTTTCTGGCAGGCCGCGCACCAGGCGCGCTGATGGCACGGCCCCTAGGGAGATGGCAAAAGCCGCCAGCCCGGTCGGGCAGGGGTGTTGCCAAAGAGCCCTGAATTATGCCAGCAGTCCGCGCCGCGCCAGGTCGCGCATCAGTGCCGACGTGCCGTAGGTCCAGGGCGCGGCACGATCGGAATGGGTGACGCGGTTGACCAGCATGCCGAGCAAGGGCGTGGCCACCGACACGGTATCGCCGAGTTCGTGCGTGAAACCCTGGCCCGGGCCGTGCCGGTCCTGCGTCGGTGCAAACATGGTGCCCAGGTACAGCACGAATCCGTCCGGGTACTGGTGGGTGCGGGCGTCCGGCGCACCCATGGTCTGGTTTACCAGGTCCAGCGGATCGCGGCTGATCATGGCCAGGCTGCTGGCGCCGTGCATCTCGAAGTCCCCCTTCTGTGCGGTGACGCGCATGCTCAGTTCACACTTGCGCACGTCGTCGATGCCGAAGGTCGCGTCGAACAGGCGGATGAACGGACCGATCGCGGCCGAGGCGTTGTTGTCCTTGGCCTTGCCCAGCAACAAGGCGCTGCGACCTTCGAAGTCGCGCAGGTTGACGTCGTTGCCCAGCGTGCAGCCGCGGGTCTCGCCACGGCTGTTCACCGCCAGCACGATCTCCGGCTCCGGGTTGTTCCAGACACTCTTGGGGTGCAGGCCGATGTCGGCACCGATGCCGACCGCACTCATCGGCTGGGCCTTGGTGAAGACCTCCGCATCTTCGCCGATGCCCACCTCCAGATATTGCGACCATACGCCCTGGGCGATCAGCACGTCGCGCAATTGCGCCGCCTGGGCCGAGCCCGGCTTGACGCTGCGCAGGTTGTCGCCGATCACGCCGACCACCGACTTGCGCACCGCCTCGGCACGTGCCGCGTCGCCGCGGGCCTGCTCCTCGATGACGCGTTCCAGCATGGACGCGACAAAGGTCACGCCGGCGGCCTTGATCGCCTGCAGGTCGCA
>JBFJZP010000722.1:0-2004 GCA_041622095.1 Burkholderiaceae bacterium
CCGGTGTCGCGCATGGTCTTGATGACCTTGTCCAGCGACACGTAGTGGGTGCCGTCGCCGCGCAGCGCCATGCGCGCTGCGTTCAGGGCCTTGACCGCCCCCATGGCATTGCGCTCGATGCACGGGATCTGCACCCGCCCGCCCACCGGATCGCAGGTCAGGCCCAGGTTGTGCTCCATGCCGATCTCGGCCGCGTTCTCGACCTGCTCCGGCGTGCCGCCCATGACCGCAGCCAGCCCGCCGGCGGCCATCGAACAGGCCACGCCGACCTCGCCCTGGCAACCGACTTCGGCACCACTGATCGACGCGTTCTCCTTGTACAGCAGGCCGATCGCGCCGGCGGTGAGCAGGAAGTCGCGGATGCCGGCCGCATTCGCGCCGGGCACGAAGCGATCGTAATAAAGCAGCACCGCCGGCACGATGCCGGCCGCGCCGTTGGTCGGCGCGGTCACCACGCGGCCACCGGCTGCGTTTTCCTCGTTGACCGCCATCGCATACAGGTTGACGAAGTCCAGGATCGTCAGCTGGTCCTTCAGCGATTGTTCCGGACGGCTGCTGAGCATGCGGTGCAACTCGGCCGCCCGGCGCTTGACCTTCATCATGCCGGGCAGATGGCCTTCGCTGCGGCAGCCGCGCGCGACGCAGGACTTCATCGTCTCCCAGATATGGTCGAGCCCGGCATCGAGTTCGGCGTCGGTACGCCAGGCATGTTCGTTGATCCGCATCAGTTGCGCGACCGACATGCCGAGCGAACGGGTCAGCGCCATCAGCTCGTCGCCACTGGAGAACGGATGCGCCAGCACCGTGGGGTCGGCGACCATGTTCGGATCGCCGGCGGCCTTGTCGGCCTCCTCCTGCGACACGACGAATCCGCCACCGACCGAGAAATAGCGCCGCTCCTCGAGCACTGCGCCATCGGCGGCAAACGCGGTCAGCCGCACACCGTTTGTATGAAATGGCAGCGTCTCGCGGCGCAGGAACAGCATGTCGGTGCGTTCCTTGAACGCCACCGGCTGCTTGCCGTCGAGCATCACCCGACCCTCGGCGCGGATCTGCCGCAGGCGTTCATCGACGCTGTCCGGATCGATCGTGTCGGGCATCGAACCTTCGAGCCCGAGCAGGACCGCCGTATCGGTGCCGTGCCCCTTGCCGGTGGCACCCAGCGAGCCGTACAGCCGGGCTTCGATCCGCGCGACCTGCGGCAACAGCTGCGCCTGCTCGAGCCGGCGCGCGAACATCGCCGCCGCCTTCATCGGCCCGACCGTATGCGAGGAGGACGGACCGATGCCAACCTTGAACAAGTCAAACACACTCAGAGCCATGGGGCGCTTTCCGTCAGGATCGAACAGGTTGGGGTGATACCGTCGCCAATCAGGCGGGAACCGGATGGCGGCGGCACAGGGCCACCACCTTGTCGGCCACCGCTTTCTCGACCGCGGCGTCGCCGAGCTTGTCCAGCACGTCGCACATCAGCGTGGCGACTTCGCGGCATTCGGCCTCGCCGAAACCCCGTGTCGTGATCGCTGGCGTGCCGACACGAATACCGCTGGTGACGAATGGCGACTGCGGATCGTTCGGCACCGAGTTCTTGTTCACCGTGATATGGGCACGGCCGAGCGCGGCGTCGGCGTCCTTGCCGGTCAGGCCCTTGGGGATCAGGCTGACCAGCATCAGGTGGTTGTCGGTGCCGCCGGAGACGATGTCGAAACCGCGCTGCACGAACACCTCGGCCATGGCCTTGGCGTTCTTGATCACCTGCTGCTGGTAGCTCTTGAATTCCGGCTGCAGCGCCTCCAGGAAGGCCACCGCCTTGGCGGCGATCACATGCATCAGCGGGCCGCCCTGGGTGCCGGGAAACACCATGGAATTGAGCTTTTTCTCGATCTCCGGGTTGGCACGGCACAGGATCAGGCCGCCGCGCGGGCCGCGCAGCGTCTTGTGGGTGGTGGTGGTGCAGACGTCGGCGAACGGAATCGGGTTCGGGTACAGGCCAGCGGCCACCAG
>JBFJZP010000723.1:0-2003 GCA_041622095.1 Burkholderiaceae bacterium
ATGGGCTCGGTGGTCGGCGAGCGTTTCGTGCGGGGTGTCGAGACCGCCATCGAGCAAAAGACCGCCTTCGTGTGTTTCACCGCCACCGGTGGTGCCCGCATGCAGGAAGGCCTGCTCAGCCTGATGCAGATGGCCAAGACCAATGCCGCCCTGACCCGGCTGGCCAAGAAGGGCCTGCCCTTCATCAGCATCCTGACCGACCCGACCACTGGCGGCGTCAGCGCCAGTTTCGCGTTCATGGGCGATATCGTGATTGCCGAACCCAAGGCGCTGATCGGGTTTGCCGGTCCACGGGTGATCGAATCGACTTTGCGCGTCACCTTGCCGGAAGGTTTCCAGCGCTCCGAATTCCTGCAGGAAAAAGGTGCGGTGGACATGGTCGTCGACCGACGCGAACTGCGCAAGGTGGTGGCCAACAGCCTGGCGATGCTGCAGCGCCAGCCGGCCGACGCGGTGTTCTGAACCGGCTTCGCCCCGGGCGCCTGGCGCCCGCGGGCGGTGTTGTCAGAGCATGAAGCCGGCGAGCACGGACTCGAGCACGATTCCGCCCACCTGCAGCAGGACCAGCAGCACCAGCGGTGACAGGTCGATCCCGCCGACCAGCGGGATGATGCGGCGAATCGGCTGCAACAAAGGCGAAATCAGCCGCGACAACAGACCCATCATCGGCGAGTGTGTCTGCACCCAGGACAACACCGCATAGACGATGATCAGTACGCTCAGGCCGGACAAGGCCAGCCGCACGACACCGAACACCGCCAGCAAGACCACCGACACCAGGGAACCCTGGCCACCGTTGATCAGCCACAACAGACCATACTGCGCCAGCTCGATCAACAATGCCGCCACCAGGCTGGCGCTGTCCCAGCGCCCCAAGGCCGGGATGACGCGGCGCAGCGGCACCACCAGCCAGTCGGTCAGCGCGAATATGAAAGGGCCGATCGGATTGCCGGAGCGCGCCGACAGCGGCACCCGGTGGTATTGCATGTACAGGCGCAGCAGGCACAAGGCCACCAGGAGGCCGGCAGTGATCTGCAACAGGAAGCTGAAAATTTGATAAAACATGGGTCCGGCAAAAGTGGCGCTGCACTGGCGATAATAGGATGCTTTGACGCCCGTGCCGGCAGTTCGCATGGCACGGGCGGACCTTTATAACGCACATCGCCGTGACCGGGTATCTGCACCCTTCGCGGCACCATTCTTGAAACCCTGAATATCCGATGCGGATCGTTGCCGGAATCCTCCTGGCGCACCGCCATTCAACTGCCATGTCCGACCTGCCTACGCCCGAACCGATTCTCGATGACAACCAACTGATTGCCGAGCGGCGCGAGAAACTCCAGGTTCTGCGGGAGCGCCAGGCGCAAGGCCGGGGACCCGCCTTCCCGAACGATTTCAAGCCGACCGATACCGCGGCGCAACTGGCCCAGGTCCATGCCGAACAGTCGGCCGAGGAACTGGCCGCGCAGGCGCCGTTGGTCAGTATGGCCGGTCGCATGATGCTCAAGCGCGTCATGGGCAAGGCCAGTTTCGCCACGCTGCAGGACAGCACCGGCCGCATGCAGGTCTACGTCAAGGGAGAAGAGGTCGGCGCCGAGGTCTACGAAGACTTCAAGCACTGGGACCTGGGTGACATCGTTGCGGTCGAAGGCCGCATGTTCCGCACCCGCACCGGCGAGTTGTCCATCCATGCCACCATGGTGCGCCTGTTGACCAAGAGCCTGCGCCCGCTGCCCGACAAGTTCCACGGCATGCACGACCAGGAGATGAAATACCGCCAGCGTTATGTCGACCTGATGATGGACGAGAGCACGCGCCAGCGCTTCGCGGCGCGCAGCCGCGCCATCAGCGGCATCCGCGCATTCATGGTCGAGCACGGCTTTCTCGAGGTCGAGACGCCGATGCTCCATCCGATTCCCGGCGGTGCGAATGCCAAGCCTTTCAGCACCCACCATAACGCGCTGGACCAGCAGATGTTCCTGCGCATCGCGCCCGAGCTGTAC
>JBFJZP010000724.1:0-2002 GCA_041622095.1 Burkholderiaceae bacterium
ACGTCGAGGTCGCGCAGCGCACCCAGCGATTGCAGCAGCCGGTCCAAGGGCTGGCTGGGCGGCAGGGCATCGCCGGTCAACACCGGTTTGAACAGTCGGCCGGCACTGCGCCAGCGGCGCCAGGCGACCCGCGCCTGGTGTACCACCTCCGGATCGTCGCTGCGCTGCAAGGCCACCAGGTTGCCGGTGAAATGGCCGAACATCTCCCGCAGCACCGCCCGCGCGGCATCGTGCACGGACATGCCGCGCCACAGCGTTGGCGGGCTGCCGGTGACCGGCGCGTCGACGGCGTCGGTGGCCAGCGCATAACCGTGTTGCGCCTTGCTCATGGCCAGTGGCAATACCGGCAGCCTGGCGGCGATTTCCGCTGCAAGATCGAACAACACCGAAACCGGTCCGGCCTTGAGTTCGAGCTCCAGTTCGCAGATCGCAGACTGCCGCCCGGCGCTGTCGACGCGGCCGATGTCCAGCGCAATCTCGACGGTGCTGCCGTCGCGCCGGTGCACCAGCCAGGTGGTGCGTGCGAAATCGGTGACGAAGCAGGCTTGCAACTTGTCGGCCAGATCGCCGTCTGGATCGATGCGCGACCAGGCTTGTTCATCGATGGCTGCCAGCTCCAGCGCAGGACCGGCAACCGGCGTTTCCCACTCGTTGCGGCTGCTCAGTGCCGAGGACTCGCGTTTACCGGACTTGAGCGTCTGCAGCCAGTGGGCCGATGAATCGTCGCCGACACGGCGCAGGCGCAGCGCGGTCTGCTGCCGGCGCAGCCGTTGATCGGGCGTGTCGAAATAGATGTTGTGCAGCCGGGTATGCCGGGCTCTGCGCCGCCGCAGTGCCGCGATGCGCCGGAGTTGCTGCAACAGGCGATTGGGGTCGCCTGCCGGCAAGGCCAGCTTGAGTTCGATTTCCTTGCCCGGCCGGGCAGGTGCACTTGTGGATGGCATGGTCCTGGAAGCGAGAGATTGTCCCGCCCAGGATACCGTAGGCTCGCCGGCCGGCGGATGGTCCTGCCGACGCCCGGACAATGCCGCGGGCTATCCGCCGCGGCTCTGCGCTCGTGTCAGAGGCTGGCGATTGCCGAGTGGCGGTTCCAGGCGTCCGCCAGCGTGTTCGACTGGCGCCGCTCGACCGGGCGTGCGTCATGCTGCGTTTGCTGGTAACGGTCGATCTCCGCCTGCAGGTCTTGAGCCAGGGGGTCATCCGTTCCGTAGCGGTCAACCAGGTCCCGGTAGCCGGTCATCAGTTTGGCCAATTGCTGGTTCACGTTTTCCCCTATGTCATGAATGGAAAATTCTCAATGGAGCGGATTTTAGCGACGGACAGCCGCCGCCAGTGCCTGGCCGCGGCCGTCGGGCGGTTTCACATCCGATCGGCAAATGCTTCACGGCATCCCGCGGCGCCCCGGTCGCCAGGAAATCGGTCGTTTGTCACATGTTCGTCACATTAGCTTCTTACAGTCCCCATGTGCAGACAGGAGATCTGTCTTTGCAACCCCGAATCAACAGAGGACCCCTCATGAAATTCAGCTTCAAGACCGCGCTCGTCAGTGCCACCGCAGTCGCTGCCGTGACCTTCCTGTCCGCCGCCGGCGCCCAGAGCATCACCGGTGCCGGCGCCAGCTTCCCGGCGCCGGTGTATTCGAAGTGGGCTGCCGAGTACCACAAGGCCACCGGTGTCAAGGTGAACTACCAGTCGGTCGGCTCCGGTGCCGGCATCAAGCAGATCGACGCCAAGACCGTCGATTTCGGTGCGTCGGACATGCCCCAGACCGATGAAGAGCTCAAGAGCAAGGGCCAATTCCAGTTTCCCACCGTGATCGGCGGAACGGTCCCGGTTGTCAACATCAAGGGAATTGCCCCCGGCCAGATGAAACTCGACGGCAAGGTTCTGGGCGACATCTACCTGGGCAAGATCACCAAGTGGAATGACCCGGCCATCATGGCACTGAATCCCGGCCTGCCGCTGCCGGACGCTGCCATCGCACCGGTTCGCCGCGCCGACG
>JBFJZP010000725.1:0-2002 GCA_041622095.1 Burkholderiaceae bacterium
AGTGACGCCGAACGGCCTGGTCGATTCGGCAAATCCGGGTTCGTCCGACCACAGCTCCGAGCCGATGACACTGAAGCGCACATCCAGCGTATCGGACTCGATGCGAACCCGCTCGATCGCGCCGGGCGCGGCGCGCTGGCCGCAACTGATCTGCGCGCCTTCGAAGGCCGGGCCGGTCGGGCTGGAGCAAGCCAGCATGCGTTTGCGGTTGCCGAGCACGATCTCGGCGTTGGTGCCGACATCCACCAGCAGCGTCACCTCGTCCGACAGATCGGGGCGCTCGGCCAGGATCACGCCGGCGGTGTCGGCACCGACATGGCCGGCGATACACGGCAACACATAGATGCGGGCATTGCGGTGGATCGCGAAATCGATCTCGACCGCCCACAAGGTGATCGCCCGATCGGTCGCCAGCGCAAATGGCGCGCCGCCGAGCTCGATCGGCGAGATGCCCAGCAACAGGTGGTGCATGATCGGATTGCCGACGAAGGTGGCCTCCAGGATGTCGGTGGCCTCGATGCCGACCTGGAACGCGACGTCGGCGGCCAGCTGGTTGATCGCCACCCGCACCGCCTGCGTCATCTCCTTCTCGCCACCCGGATTCATCATCAGGTAGGAAACCCGGCTCATCAGGTCTTCGCCGAAACGGATCTGCGGATTCATGATGCCGGATGCCGCCACCACCTCGCCGGTGGACAGGTTGCACAGGTGTGCGGCAATCGTCGTCGAGCCGACATCGATCGCGATGCCGTAGGTATGCTCGCGAAAACCCGGCCAGACCGCAATGATCTGGTTGCCGTCATGCACCGCAACCGTCACCTTCCAGTCACCCTCGCGCAGCGCCTGCTGCAGCCGGTGCAGCACCAGCACGTCACACTTGAGGTCGGTCAGGCGCCACTCGAACTCCAGCGCATCCTCGAGTCGGCGCAGGTCACCCGAGGGGTCGTGCATGTCGGGTTGCTGGACCTCGACATAGTGCAAGCGCACCACCGGATTGAGCTGGATGTCATGCGCCTCGGCTGCCTTGCGCACCACCTGCCGGTGCAACTGGCTGCTGGAGGGCACGTCGATGACCACGTCACCCAGCACCTGGGTCGAACACGACAGGCGCATGCCCTCGTCCAGCGGCTGGGTGCTGCAGTATTCCTGCTCCACCGGGCTGATCGCGGACAGGTTTTCGGCGCGCGAAACCACGCCATGCTTGGCGAACTCGCCGACGGCCTGCGTGACCTGGCAACGCCCGCAGATGCCGCGGCCGCCGCAGACCGAGTCGATGTCGACCCCGAGCGAGCGGGCGGCCTGCAACACCATCGTGCCGACCGGGAACCGGCCGCGGCGACCGGACGGCGTGAATACGACCAGCGGATCTTTGGTACTCAAGACGACTCCCTTATTCCCGGCGGCGGCGCCCGGCTTCGCGTCGACCCCGACCCATTTCGCCATCGGCGCCGACCGTCGGCGCCTCGCGGAACTTGCGGATCCAGCGCATGCAGTCCGGATCATGCCCCATCATCACGTCGGCAGCCATGACCGCCTTGACCACTTCCGCATGCAGCGGATTGGTGATGGCCGAGGTCATGCCGGAGGCGATCGCCATGGTCAGGAAGGCACCGTTGATGCCGTTGCGCTCGGGCAGCCCGAAACTCACGTTCGACGCGCCGCAGGTGGTGTTGACCTTGAGTTCGGTACGCAGCCGGTGCACCAGCTGCATCACCTGCACGCCGGCCTGGTTGATCGCGCCGATCGGCATCACCAGCGGGTCGACGACGATGTCGCAGGCCTTGATGCCATAGTCGGAGGCGCGCTCGACGATCTTCTTGGCCACCGCGAACCGCACGTCCGGATCCTGCGAGATGCCGGTCTCGTCGTTCGAGATCGCCACCACCGCGGCGCCGTATTTGGCCACCAGCGGCAACACCGTCTCGAGCCGGTCCTCCTCGCCGGTGACCGAATTGACCAGCGGCTTGCCCTTGTACACCGCCAGCCCCGCCTCGAGCGCGGC
>JBFJZP010000726.1:0-1999 GCA_041622095.1 Burkholderiaceae bacterium
CGCGAACCCAAGGCCAACGCCGCGATGATGGAAAAACTGCTCGGCTGGTACGGCAGCGGCAAGATCAAGCCGGTCATCGACCGCACCATGCCGATGGCCGACCTCAAGGAGGCCTACGCACACATGGGATCACGCGGCGTAATGGGCAAACTGGTAATGGTCAACTGATCCATGGCGGCCTGCGGGCCGTTGCGCGTCACTTGTCGTGACGCTTCGGTGGCTCGGGCAGGTCCATCGGGCGGGTCTCGCCCATCTCATCGAGATCGAGTGGCACGGTTTCCAGGAAGTCCCGTTCACGGCTGGCCTTGTCGTCTTCCGGCGCCGGCTTCTGCGGCTTTTCCTCGACCAGGTCGGACCACAAGGCCCAGACCGAATCCGTATTCTTCTCCTCGACGTCCGGCACCGGCAGCCGATCGCCCGGGACATACAGTTCGCCCGGCCGGGTCAGGCCCGAGGCCGGCTTGGTCACTGGTTTCGGTTTATCCGCCATTCCTGCATATCCTGGTCTGAATTGTTTACCGGCACACGTTGCGAAACCGGCCTTTGCCGGGGCATTCGCTTGGCGCAAGCCTCCCGCGGAGTGTCACACAAAAACGCAAGCCGGGTAAAACCGTTGGGTATCCAGCCGCAACCACCCGCAAGGGCGCGCTGCGGGACGGCACACCCGACAAGACCAGCACCGCACGCAGTGATAAGCTGCAGCAACCCCGCGGCTGCGCATCACGTGCCGCATACCTCCGACTCGCTTGACCTGATACACGAAGGCCCACCATGCGCAACACCAGACGCACGATCGAGGAACCGGCCCGCAGCATCGACGTGATCCACGAAACCGAGCTGCTGGTCGTCGGCTCCGGCCCGGGCGGCCTGGCGGCGGCGCTGGCGGCGGCGCGGGCCGGCGTGGCGGTCACGCTGGTCGAGCGTTTCGGCTGCTTCGGCGGCAACCTGACCGTGGTCGGTGTCGAAGGCCTGGCCTGGTACCGCCATACCGACACCGTCGAGGCCAACGGTATCGGACGCGAGTTCGAGGAGCGGGCCAAGGCGATGGGCGCGGCCGTCCCGGAGTCGCAATCCTTGTCGTACGAAATCGACTCCGAGGGTTTCAAGCTGGTGGCCGACGCCCTGGTGCAGGAGGCCGGCATCCACCCGATGCTGCACCGGGTGTTCGTCGCACCGATCATGGATGGCGACACCATTACCGGCATCATCGTCGAGTCCAAGGCCGGCCGCGAGGCGATATTGGCGCAACGCGTCATCGACGCCACCGGCGACGCCGACGTGGCGCACCGGGCCGGCGCGCCGACGCACACCACACCGGTCGAACAAATGCAGGCCGCATCCGTGATGTTCCATCTGGCCGGCGTCGACAAGAAGGCCTTCATGGCCGGCGTGCAACAGGACCCGCAGACCTACAAGGACTGGGCCACCGGCGAATGGCAGATCGAGACATCCGGCAAGGAAGACGAGATGTTCTCGCCGTTTCTGAAGAAGCCGTTTGCCCAGGCCATCCGTGACGGCGTGATCCCGCCGCACCTGAACACCATTGCCGGCACCTGGGGCGCGATGCACGACACCGGCGAACTCACCTACATGAACCTGGTGCACCTGGCGGGTTGCGACGGCACCGACCCGGACAGCATGACCCGGTTCGAGATCGAAGGCCGCAAGCAGGCGATGCTGGCGATCGAGGCACTACGGCGCTACACACCCGGTTGCCAGGCTGCGCGGCTGCGCAACTTCGGCATGACGATCGGTATCCGCGATACCCGCAAGATCGACGCGGTCTACAACATGACGGAACACGATGTGCGCGAACAGGCGCGTTTCGACGACTCGGTCGGCATCTATCCGGAATTCATCGACGGCTACGGTGTGCTGATCCTGCCGACCACCGGTCGCTACTTCCAGGTTCCCTATCGCAACCTGCTGCCGAAGCGGGTGAAGAACCTGCTCGTCGCGGGACGTGCCACGGGCGGCGACCGCATCGCTCATGCCGCCA
>JBFJZP010000727.1:0-1996 GCA_041622095.1 Burkholderiaceae bacterium
GAGTCGAGGTTCTTGCTGGCCATTTGCGCCGACAGCGACACGAAGGCCGACAACGGGCCGCTCACGCTCTGCGCCCGCAGGTAGTTCAGGTTCCATTTGTGGAAACTGCCGTTGCTGCGCGCGGTTGCGGCATCGATCGCCCGAGCCGCAGCGGTTTCGATGTCCAGGTCGCCACCGGTCCAGGTCAGCGCAAACGCGTTGGTCGCGCCGCCTGCGAGGGTGTCGATGAAATCACCGGTCAGCGACAGATTGGCCAACCGGCTGCTCTTGTCATTGAAGACCGAGGTGGCACGGACCCGATCCTGGAACTGCTTGCGCTCCAGGCCGCCACGGGCATAGAGGCTGAAGTCGCGCGCGCGCAGCAATGGATACGCTGCCTGGATCGACCAGGTGTCGGCCTCGCCGTCGGCGTCGAGCACGGCGAAGTCCTTGCCAAGCTGGTAGCGGGTCTGCGAATACTCCGCCCCCACCACCCATCCTTTGCCACCGAGCGGCACGCGGTAACCCAGGCGCGCATAGGTCAAGCCCGGATCGCTTTTCGTCAACCGGGCCGAGAAACGGTCACCCCAGCCGGCCGGACTGGAGACTTCCAGCGCGCCGGACACCCGGTTGGCACCGGTAAAGCGCCCGCCGTGGTTGTCCAGTTCGACCGCACCCGCTACCGCCGCCTGGGCGGCCAGTTCGACGCGCAGATCGGTCTCGCCGACCTGGGCTCCGGGCGACAACACCGCCTGTGCCGGTACCACGCCCGACAGGTCGTAGACCAACAACAGGGTCCGCTCGAGCAACGCGTCGGTGACGACCTGCCCGGGCAGGTCCTGCAGGTAACGAACGACGGTCGGATTCTTGACCAGCGAACGGTTCTGCAAGTCGACCTTGCCGAAGCGCCCCTCCAGCACCACCAACTGCACGGCCCCGTCCCGGATATCCTGCGCTGGCAGGTAGGCGGTGGCCAGCGGGTAACCGCGCGAGGTGTAGAACCGGGTCACTTGCGCAGCGATCTCGCCGAGCGCCTTGAAGTCGACCTCCTGCCCGACAAAGGGCTGGACCAGCGGCTGCAAGTCGTCCTGGGAAAACACCGTGGCGCCGGTGATGCGCACCGCGTTGAGCCTGAAGCGCAGCGCGGGAGCCTCCGGTACCGTCCGGGGCGTGGGCGCCGTGACGCCGGGTATGGGTGGTGTCTTGCCCGGCAAGGTGATCGTTGGCGTATCGAGCTGGCGCAAAGTGCTGCCCGCATCCGGCGCCACGGTCTGCGCCTGCGCGGCCGTCACCATGCCGCCGGCCACAAGCGCCAGCCCGGCCACCATACTGGCGCCCGAATGCGCGATCACGTTATCGAAATACCTGCACCGAAAAGACATGTTGAGTTCACCCGATTGCTGAGGTCACTCCAGCTCGGCTGGCATTCGCATGCCGGCGTTCTGGATGGTGTAGATTTTCTTCTTGCGGATACCCGGTTGCACTGCGACCGTCACGCCGACGGGTGGCGTATCGGCGGTGTCGGCAAGCTCTTGCGCCGCGGTCTGCTCTGCCGCCAGTGCCAGTGTCAGGGCCTCGGCTGACGCCTGCACCGTCGCGACCGGTCCGGTTCGCGCGACCTGGGTCAGTGTGGCCGCGTATCCCGCGCTGAGCCGGTCGGCGAGTGTCGCCTTGTCGGTGGTACCAGGGGTCACCGTCAAGACGCCATCGACAAACTGCAGCGCGTAATTGACAGCCGTGACGTTCGACGCGGTGATCGCATAACGACCCGGCGCAGCGTCCAGGGCAGCTGTCGTGGCGATCGACAAGGCGCCGTTCAGGTCGGCCGGCCCGTCACCCGGGGCAAAACCATCGAAACTCGCTGTCAACGACGGATTGTCCGTGCCGGCCACGCGGGACTTGTCGTCCGCCCGGATGGTCAACAAGCGCGCCGTCACGTCGGCACTCGTCGTGGCGCCGGTGTTCACGGTGTAGTTGGCGGCGTCCGTACCCGACAGGCCCAGGCTGGTGACCGTCA
>JBFJZP010000728.1:0-1994 GCA_041622095.1 Burkholderiaceae bacterium
GCTCGCCCGCGTCGATGCGCAGATGGACGTCGCGCAATGCCGCCACCGGTCCGAACGACAGGCCGACCCCGCGCAGGTGCAGCACCGCCCGCATCAGGACAACAGCCCGCGCGGCGATGGCGCAGCGCCCACAGGCCATGGTTTCACGCTGCCGCTCCCGCAGGGCCGGCGAAGGAACCGCCTTCGACCCGTTGCCGCCAGCCGCGCACCAGGGCGATCAAACTGTTGAGCAGCAACATCACCAGCAGCAGGATCAGGCCCAGGCCCAGCGCCAGCGGCAGGTCGCCCTTGCTGGTCTCCAGCGCAATCGCGGTGGTCATGACGCGGGTGAAGCCGTCGATGTTGCCGCCGACAATCATCACCGCCCCCACCTCCGACACCGCGCGGCCGAACGCCGCGATCAATACCGTGAGCAAAGCGAAGCGCTCGTCCCAGGCCAGCATGACACTGCGCAGCAGGGTCCCGGTGCCAAGCGAACGCAACTGCTCGCCGTGGCCATGCTCCGCATCCTCCACCACCTGGCGCGTCAGCGCAGTGACCACCGGCAACACCAGCAAGGCCTGCGCCACCACCATGGCCTTGAAACTGAACAACCAGCCCCAGTCCCCGAACGGCCCCGAACGTGACAGCAAGAGATAGACCACCAGCCCCACCACCACCGAGGGCACCGCCAACATCGTATTGAGCAGGGTCAGGCAGGCGCCCCGCCCCCGGAACCGGGCAACTCCGAGCCAGGACCCCAGCACCAGACCCAGTCCGCAAGCCAGCAGGCATGCGGTCGCGCTGACCCCCAGCGACCGGCCTACGATGGTCCACAAGGCCGGATCCCGCGCGATGATCAATTCGAGCGCTGTGATCGCGCTTTGCGTGAACGTGGACATGTTCGGGTATCGTAGGCCAGAGCGCTAAAACCTGCGATATGAACCGCGATGCATAGGATCCACTTCCACTACACACTGGGCCGCGACAGCGCACCGGCACAGGTGCGCAATCCGCTGATCGAAT
Organism: Burkholderiaceae bacterium; assembly: GCA_041622095.1. Taxonomy (GTDB): domain Bacteria; phylum Pseudomonadota; class Gammaproteobacteria; order Burkholderiales; family Burkholderiaceae_C; genus CAISIP01. The sequence goes on from JBFJZP010000728.1 coordinate 1,006, forward strand.
TGCTGCAGGCGGTGGCCAGCGAGGGCTCGATCTCGGCCGCGGCGCGCAAGCTGGAACTGTCCTACCGCCATGTGTGGGGCGAACTCAAGCGCTGGGAGGACGAACTCGGCCAGGCCCTGGTGACCTGGGACAAGGGGCAGCCGGCACAGCTGACCGCATTCGGCACCAAGCTGATGTGGGCGGAGCGCCAGGCCCAGGTCCGGCTGGCACCGCAGATCGCGGCCTTGCGCAGCGACCTGGAGCGTGCGTTTGCGGTGGCCTTCGACGAAAACGCCCATGTATTGACGCTGTACGCCAGTCACGACGACGCGCTGGCCAGCCTGCGCGAACATGCACTGGCCAGCGACCCGGATGCACCGGCCCATCATGACGGCGGCCCCGGCCCGCTGCACCTGGACGTGCGATTTTGCGGCAGCGTGGACGCCATCCGCGCGCTCAACGAAGGGCGCTGCGAGATGGCCGGTTTCCACACGCTGCAAGACCCCGCACCCGGATCACTGGCGGAGCGCACCTACAAACCGCTGCTCAAACCCGGCCAGCACAAGATCATCGGATTTGCCCAGCGCAGCCAGGGCCTGATCGTCGCGCGGGGCAATCCGCTGGGACTGTCCAGCCTGTCGGACCTGGCACGCACCGGCGCACGCTTCGTCAACCGCGCGCGCGGAACCGGCACCCGGGTGCTGCTCGAGGAGTTGCTGGCGCGCGACGGCCTGCTGCCGGCGCAGATCCACGGCTTCGACCACACCGAACCATCCCATGCGGCGGTGGCCCATACGGTGGCGGCCGGCCAGGCCGACGCCGGCCTGGGCATCGAGGTGGCGGCGCGTCGCCTCGGGCTGGAGTTCGTACCGCTGGCCAGCGAGTATTACCACCTGGTGTGTCTGCGCAGTGCACTCGACAAGCCGGCCACGCTGGCCTTGCGCCATCTGCTGCGTGGCGCCGACTGGCAACAGCAGTTGTCGACGATGGCCGGTTACCGGCCCTCGCAC
>JBFJZP010000729.1:0-1993 GCA_041622095.1 Burkholderiaceae bacterium
GATGGCGATTGCCTCGGTGGTGCATGAAGCCGTTGCGCAGGTACGCGGCGGCAACTACCGGTACATCCCCATGTGGTCGCTGCATATCGCCATGTTGACCGGCCTGTTGACCGCCATCCAGGCATGGACGAACATCGCCGCATGGTATTACCTGCTACTGGTGGCTTACCCGGCGCTGTCGCTGGCCATGGTGCGCTCGTATTACGAACATCGCGCAGCCGACGATTGCAAGCACCGCATTGCGATCAATGAGGCATCCTGGCCGATGCGTCTGCTCTACCTCAACAACAACTACCACCTGGTGCACCATGATCTGCCCGGGCTGCCCTGGTATCTGCTGCCGCGGGTCTATCGGGCCGACCGCGACGCCTATATCGCCCGTTGCGGCGGCTTTCGCCTGGGCGGATATTTCGAGCTGGCGCGGCGCTTCGGTTTGACGCCGGTTGATGCCCCGGTTCATCCGGTGTCCGGAGAGCGCAGGGTTTGACTACCGTGCCGGCCGCGTGGCGCATGGCGCTGCCGATGTACAACGTCACGCCGGCGTTGGCCCGCAGCTGGGAAGATCTGCTGGCGATCGTTGCGCAGGGCTTGCGGCAACGCGGTTGGAGCCAGCCGATCGACACCGTGGCGGTGCCGGACGACCTGGTCGCATTCTGGCGCGCCGACGACTTGCTGCTCTCGCAGACCTGCGGATACCCGTTGGTGAGCATGCTCGGCGATGCGGTGCAGGTGGTGGCCGTGCCGGCGTTCGATCTGCCGGGTTGCGACGGCATCCGCTATTGCAGCGTCATCGTCGTCGCGCAGGACGGGGCGCAAGATCTCGAAGCCCTGCGCGGCACGGTCGCCGCGATCAACCAGGACCATTCCCAAAGCGGCATGAACGTATTGCGCCACACCATCGCGCCATTGGCGCGTGACGGACGTTTCTTCGATCGCGTCGAGGTCTCCGGAAGCCATATGGCCAGCCTGGCCATGGTGCAGTCCGGTCGCGCTGCAGTGGCCGCCATCGACTGCGTCACCTTCGGCCTGGCTGCGCGCCACGCGCCAGAGCGGGTGGCCGGCCTGCGGGTCTTGCAGACCACGGTGTCGGCGCCGGGCCTGCCACTGATCACCTCGCAGGCCTTGTCTGCGACGCAGTTGCGGGAGTTGCGCGAAGTGGTGTGCGGCCTGCCGGACAGCGCCCCCGATTTGATGGCGCGCCTGTCGCTGCGCAGCTTGCAGCCGATCGATTACGCAGACTACGAACCGATCAATGAGCAAATCCGCTTCGCGATCGGTCACGCATACCCGCTGTTGGCCTGAACGCAGGCCACGCGTTTCATGCTGCGCGTCAAGGTGTCGATTTTTTCGACCAGGAGTTGCGATATTGCATAGCCCTGCACGACTCTTGTTGTTCGCATTGCGACAGGGCGCGACAGTCAATTCAACAAATTGATACCTTGATAGAAGCAGCGCCGATTCTCTAAGGGATTGTCTGTATCCTTTAAAAGGTGTCCAATGGTTAGGATGCCTTGGCAGCCAAGGGGGGCCGTGCCGCGATTGAATGTGGCCGGCACATCTTGTGTGGGGACCCTGATTGGAATGTTCATCGACTTCGTAGGAGATTATCGAAAATGACAATACATGAAACAACAACGGAATCTGGCATCATTCTCGATCGGCGTCAGCTGATTGCGGGTGCGTCTGCCGTGGGCCTGGGAGCGGCATTCGCCAGCGCGCCAGCCATGGCGCAGGGCAAGCCCAAGAAAGGCGGCACCTTGCGCCTGGGCATGGAAGGCGGCTCTGCTTCCGACAGCCTGGATCCGCGCACCTATGCCGATTCGATCCCGATCGCCTACAGCCTGATGATCTGGAACACGCTGGTCGAGATCGACACCGCCGGCAACGCCACCCCCGAACTGGCCGAGAGCTGGGAATCCAAGCCTGGCGCACTGGAGTGGGTGTTCAACATCCGCAAGGGCATCACCTTCGGATCGGGCAAGACGCTGGATGC
>JBFJZP010000730.1:0-1992 GCA_041622095.1 Burkholderiaceae bacterium
GATGGCCCAGACACCGGACGAGACCGGCGGCACGTTCGCGATGGACCATGCCACCGGCACGATCCGATTCGATGCGGTCAGTGTGGCCTACCCCGGCAGCACCACGCTGGCACTGGACCGCTTCAGCCTGGACGTGGCGGCGGGCGAAACCGTCGCGCTGGTGGGAGCGTCGGGATCGGGCAAGTCGACACTGGTCAACCTGTTGCCGCGCTTCATCGACGCCAGCGCAGGTTCGGTCTACCTGGACGGACACGAACTGCGCGAATGGGACCTGAACTCGCTGCGCAGCCAGTACGCGCTGGTCAGCCAGCATGTGCTGATGCTCAACGACAGCATCGCCGTCAACGTGGCGCTGGGCCAGCCGATGGACCGCGACAAGGTGGCCCGCTGCATGGCCGCGGCCAATCTGCAGAACCTGGTGGACGAGTTGCCGCAGGGGCTGGACACCATCGTCGGCCACAACGCGATGCAATTGTCGGGTGGCCAGCGTCAACGGCTGGCGATCGCACGGGCCTTGTACAAGGACGCCCCGGTACTGATCCTCGACGAGGCCACGTCGGCTCTGGACGCGGAGTCCGAGCGTGCGGTACAGGACGCGCTGCAGCGCCTGATGCTCAAACGCACGACGCTGGTGATCGCCCACCGGCTGGCGACGGTGCAACATGCGGACCGCATCGTGGTCATGGAGGGCGGGCGCATCGTGGAGACCGGGCGTCACGCCAGCCTGCTCGCGGCCAACGGGCTGTATGCGCGCCTGTACAACATGGGCCTGGGCGGCGACGCACCGGGATCGCCGCAAGCGGCCGAGACGCCCGCCGCCTGACCCGGGATCCGAAGCCGGCACAAGCCATCGGCAACCCCCAGATGCGCAGCCCACCGCTTGGCCTGATCACGCTGGTTGCGATGCTGGCGTTTGCCGGCAACTCGCTGTTGTGCCGGGTGGCGCTGCGCGACACGACGATCGACGCCGGCAGCTTCACCGCAGTGCGCATCCTGGCCGGCGCGCTGGCGCTCTGGTTGATCGTACAGCTGCGCAGCCGCCCCGGCACAGCCGAAAACGCCGGCAACTGGCCCTCCGCGCTGGCCTTGTTCGTCTATGCAGGTGCGTTCTCGTTCGCGTATGTCGAGCTGCCCAGCGGCACCGGCGCGCTGCTCTTGTTTGGCGCGGTCCAGGCCACGATGATCGGCGTCGGATTGTGGCGTGGCGAACGCTTCAGTGCGGCCCAGACCGCTGGCCTGGCCGTTGCCTGCGCCGGCCTGATCGGCTTGTTGTCGCCGGGCCTGTCCGCGCCGCCAGTGGGCAGCGCGCTGCTGATGTTGTTGTCCGGCGTGGCCTGGGGCATCTACTCGCTGCGTGGCAAAGGAGCCGGCGATCCGACCCGAGTGACCGCCGGCAACTTCCTGCGCGCCACCGTGCCGGCGATCGTGCTGGCGGCGGCGGTCGCCAGCATCGGCCGCACCAGCTGGGACCTGCCGGGGCTGGTTTATGCGGCAGCCTCCGGCGCGCTGACATCCGGTGTCGGTTATGCCATCTGGTATCTCGCGGTGCGCGATCTGCGCGCGACGACCGCCGCCACCGTGCAACTCAGCGTGCCGGTGATCGCGGCCCTGGGCGGCAGCCTGTTCCTCGCCGAACCGGTCACGGCACGACTGGTGTGGGCGTCGGCGGCCATTCTCGGAGGGATTGCGCTGGTGATCCTGCGCAAGCCGCGCGCTTAAGGCAGCTGCCCGCGCCAGTCAGCCTGTGCCGGCTCCAGCCGGGCCGGCGACCCGTCAGTTCACCAGGCAGATCGTCAGCAAGGCCGCGCTGTCTTGCAGCGCATGCAAGGAATGGGGTTCGCCGCGGCGCAGGTGGATGAAGTCACCCGGCCCCATCGACTGTTCGGCTTGCGGAGTACGAAACAGGATCTTGCCTTCCAGGCACAACACGGTGATCTCCCCCTGCACATGGTGCTCGGGAAAAGCCTTGCCGGCGGCCAGCACGATGCGCAC
>JBFJZP010000731.1:0-1990 GCA_041622095.1 Burkholderiaceae bacterium
CCACTCGCGGTTGCGCATTTGGTCGAGCAACTGGTCACGGCTCATGGTCTTACCGAGGTTGCCCAGCAGCACGCTGAGCAACTGAAACTCGCCGCCGGTGAGCTGGCTGACCCGGTTGTCGCAATCGGTGACCTGGCGCAGGCTCAGGTCCACCGTGCATTCGTCGAAGCGCAGCAGGTCCTGCCCGCTGCTGACCGGCGCCTGGGCGCGGATCAGGCGTACGCGGCGGCACAGATTCTTGGCCCGGGCGAGGATCTCGCGCGGGCTGAAGGGTTTGGTCACGTAATCGTCGGCGCCGCACTCCAGGCCGATCAGCTGGTCGACCGCATCCTGGCGCGCGCTGATCAGAATGATGCCGACCTCCGAATGCACCCGCAGCTCGCGGGTCAGGGTCAGGCCATCCTTGCCGGGCATGCGGATGTCCAGCAAGACCAGGTCCACGGTTTCGCGCGCCAGGATCTGCTCGGCCTCCTCCGCCGTGGCGGCGGCCAGCACGCGGAAGCGCTCCTCGGCGAAATAGGTACACAGGCACTCGCGGGTGATGAGTTCGTCATCCACCACCAGCACCGTCAGGTCATCGGACATGCCAGGCCTTCCAGGGCTGAAATCTGTTGGGCTGGAGTCGGGGGCGGCGCAGGTCGCGCGGGCAGCCGCTGGACATCCAGTCTATCCGCTGCACTTTATTACAAGCGAACGCGCCCCAGGTGCCTAATTCCGACACCTGAGGCGCGCTACGGGCGTGCTGCGCTCAGCGACTCAGAACGGCAGGGGCAACTTGGCGGTGCGTCCACCGTCGACCACCAGCACCTGGCCGGTGACGAAGGCCGCCTCGTCGGAAGCGAGAAACACCACCGCGCCACCGACGTCCTGCGGGGTGCCGGTGCGCCCGACCGGGTGCATGGCCAGCAGGCCCTGACGCGCGCCGACAGGATCCGCCTGGGCATTGATGTAGGCATTGCTCAGGTCCGAGTCGATCCAGCCCGGGGCGATGGCGTTGCAGCGCACCCCGTCGCGGCCCAGATCCACCGCCAGCGCCCGGGTCAGGCCATGCACGCCGGCCTTGGAGGCGCAGTAGGCGGCATGCTGCGGGTTGGCGCCGAGGCCTTCGATCGAGCCGATATTGATGATGCTGCCGCCACCGCGCTGGCGCATCTGCGCCAGTAGTTCGCGGGCGAGGAACACCGGCGCGCGCAGGTTGACCACCATCATCCGATCCCAGTCCTGCTCACTCATCGCCTCGATCGATTGCTCGAACATGAAGCCGGCATTGTTCACCAGTACATCGATGCCGCCGAGCAGTTCGGCCGCCGCCTGGGCGATCTTGCGCGGGGCGGCAGACTCGGCCAGGTCGGCTTCGACGAAGAACACATCCGGGTGATCCGCCAGCTCGGCGTCCAGGGCCTGGCGCTGGGCCACCAGCACCCGCGCGCCGGCGGCCAGGAGTTTCTCGCTGATGCCGCGGCCGATACCGCGGCCGCCGCCGGTGACCAGGGCGTTTTTTCCAGTCAGTAACATGGTCATCTCCTCAAACAGGGCATTGGAAAACGTAGCGAGCGATGGCCAGGCAAGGCGAAATCAGCCGAGAAAGCGCAATTTACGAGCTGTAAATGAGCATTTCGAGGCTGATTTCAACGCTGCATGGCCGAGCGCAGTAGTTTTCGACGGTCTGTTAACCCGAAACCGGCTTGGCGCCGGTCACTTCAAGGGTTTCCCCGGCGATGTAGCGCGCCTCGTCCGAGGCCAGGAAGGCGATCACGTCGGCGATGTCCTCCGGCTCGGCGATGCGCCCCAGCGGCACGCTCTTGTTCAGTTCTTCGACCGCCTGGTCCGGGTCCAGGCCGCGGCGCTCGAAGCCGCTGCGGATCATCGGCGTGTTGATCTCGTGCGGGCATACGGCATTGACCCGGATGCCCAGCGGCGCGCAATCGCGACCAAGGTTCTTGCTCAGCGCCGCCACCGCGCCCTTGCTGGTGCAGTAGGCGACGTGGCC
>JBFJZP010000732.1:0-1982 GCA_041622095.1 Burkholderiaceae bacterium
CACTGCCTGCAATACCTGGTCGCCTGCGTTATGGCCATGGGTGTCGTTGTTGTTCTTGTAATGGTCGATGTCCAGCATCGGCAGCAATTCCGGTTCGCCCGAGCGCGCGACACCGTCGATCACCCGCTCGAGCACCGACAGGAAGTGACGCCGGTTGGGCAGTCCGGTCAGCGGGTCCTTGAGCGAGAGTTCGCACAAGCCGTCGATGACGCTTTGCACGAACTCGGTCGGCGAGGCCTGGCAGTCGGGCAACTCGACCAGTGCACCATGTTCCAGCAAGGCGCGCGCATCACCCAGCCGAAGGTCATTGATGTCGACGACGGGTGGGGCAATCGATGAGGTCACAGGCGGGTGGATTCAGGTGCGGGCAAAGTTTAACAGCAAGCCCCCGGCGCCAGAGTCCTGGAATATGCTGGATTACCCGGCCAATTGTCGCGACGGCGCGTCAGGCCGGGCCGATGATCAGGCCTGCCCGCATACCGGGCAATGCGGGTTGCGCGGCACCTGTACCTCGTTCCACTCCATCGCCCGTGCGTCGAGCATCAGCAGCCGGCCGGCCAGCGAGCGGCCGACGCCGGCAATCAGTTTCAGGGCTTCGGCAGCCTGCACGGTGCCGATGATGCCCACCAGCGGTGCGAACACGCCCATCGTGGCGCAATTGACTTCCTCGAAGGTCTGGTCCGGCGGGAACACGCAGGCATAACACGGTGCCGTGCCGTCGCGTGCGTCGTAGACGCTGACCTGGCCGTCGAAGCGGATCGCCGCCCCCGACACCAGCGGTTTGCGGTGCTGCACGCAGGCGGCGTTGACACGCTGGCGGGTGGCGAAGTTGTCGCTGCAGTCGAGCACCAGGTCCACTTGTGGCAGCCAGTGTGCGAGGAAGTCATCGTCCGCGCGCTGCACCAATGCGTCGACCCGGACGTCCGGATTGATCGCACCGATGGCTGCCTGCGCCGAACTCACCTTGGCCTGGCCGACGCGCTGCGTGGTGTGGGCGATCTGGCGCTGCAGGTTGGTCAGGTCGACCGTGTCATGGTCCACCAGCGTGATGCGCCCGACACCGGCCGAGGCCAGGTACAAGGCCACCGGCGAACCCAGCCCGCCGGCGCCGATGACCAGCACATGGGCCGCCAGGATGCGGTCCTGTCCCTCGACGCCGATCTCGTTGAGCAGGATGTGGCGGGAATACCGCAGCAGGGAGGCGTCGTCGTTCATGGCCTGGCGTGTGGGGCGCGGACCGGCGACCCACCACCTCAGTTGCTCTTGGCTTCTTCCTTGCGCTCCGTCAGCGTCTTGCTGATCATGACCGGACGCCCCTTGAGCTGGTTCAGGGCCTGCATCAGCGGGAAGTCCTTGTCGGTGCCGAACTCCGGCATCTTGCGCTCGGACGCCGGTTTCCTGCTTTCCTCTTCCAGTCGCTTGAGCGCGAGTTCGCGTGCCTTCTCGCGCTCCACGTCCTTCTCTTCCTTGCCCTGGCCGCTGGTCAGATGTTTTTCCAGGTCGGATTCACGGGTGCGCAGCACCGCGAACAGGTTACCGTCCTCGGTCTCGTCGACCATCACGTCCGGGATGATGCCCTTGGCCTGGATCGACGCGCCGCTGGGCGTGTAATACCGGGCAGTCGTGATCTTCAGTCCGGTGTCGGGGCCGAGCGGACGTACCGTCTGCACCGAACCCTTGCCGAAGGTCTGCCGACCCATGATCGTCGCGCGCTTGTGGTCCTGCAGCGCGCCGGCGACGATTTCACTGGCCGATGCCGAGCCTTCGTTGACCAGCACCACCAGCGGCACCTTCTTCACCGCGTCGGGCAGGCGACGCAGCGGGTCGGCGCCGCGGCGCGAATAGAACTCGGGCGCGGCCTTGTAGACAAACTTGCTTTCAGGCAGCTGCCCGTTGGTCGAGACCACCGTCACGGTCTCCGGCAGGAACGCCGAGGCGATGGCCACCGCCGAATCGAGCAAGCCGCCCGGATCGTTGCGCAG
>JBFJZP010000733.1:0-1982 GCA_041622095.1 Burkholderiaceae bacterium
CCGCCAGTTCATGGTCGAGCACGGTTTTCTCGAGGTCGAGACGCCGATGCTGCATCCCATTCCCGGCGGTGCAAATGCCAAGCCGTTCGCGACCCATCACAATGCGCTCGACCAGCAGATGTTCCTGCGCATCGCGCCCGAGTTGTACCTCAAGCGCCTGATCGTCGGTGGCTTCGACCGGGTATTCGAGATCAACCGCAGTTTCCGCAACGAAGGCATTTCGGTGCGGCACAACCCGGAATTCACGATGATGGAGTTCTACGCTGCGTACTGGAACTACCAGGACCTGATGGACTTCACCGAGGCGCTGGTGCGCGACGTCGCGCAGAAGGCGGTCGGCACGCTGCAGTTGTCGTACGGCGGCAAGCCGGTCGACCTGGCGCCGACCTTCGAGCGCATGACCATCGTGCAGGCGATTGCGCGCTACACCGATGCCGGCGACGGTGCGCACGACGAGAAATGGCTGCGCGCGGCCTTGCGCAAGCTCGGCAAGACCGAGGAAAAGGACCAGTTGTCGCGGCGCAGCCTGCCCAGCTTGCAGGTGATGTATTTCGAGGAAACCGTCGAGCACCAGTTGTGGCAGCCGACCTTCATCTGCGAGCATCCGGTCGAAATCTCGCCGCTGGCGCGCGCCAGCGACCAGAACCCGGAAGTCACAGAACGGTTCGAGCTCTACATCACCGGGCGGGAGTTCGGCAACGGCTTCAGCGAACTCAACGACGCCGAAGACCAGGCGGCGCGTTTCCATGCCCAGGTCGCCGCCAAGGACGGCGGTGACGACGAAGCGATGTTCTACGACCACGACTTCGTACGCGCACTCGAATACGGCATGCCGCCCACCGGTGGATGCGGTGTCGGCCTGGACCGGCTGATGATGCTGCTGACCGACAGCCCGAGCATCCGCGACGTGATCCTGTTCCCCGCCCTGCGGCGCGAAGCACAGATCGGCTGATCGGGCCAGGCCACTGCATCGAATGCGCCATCCGAACCGCCTCCGAACCGTGCGCTCGACGCCCAGCGTCAGGACAAGCCGGTGAATCGGAACGGGCGGCGGCCCGGTTCGTGCCTGCGCGCATGGGCTGGCGCGTGCCTGCTGCTGTTGCCGCTGGCACATGCCCAACCCGACCAGCGCAAGTTGGCGGCGCCACCCGACCGCGCCGCGGTGCAACTCTCCGCGTCCAACCCGGCCGACCCGTCGGGCGGCCTCAACCGGCTGATCATCCGGTTTCACCCGGAAAGCGCCGCAGCAGGCAGGGCAACTGCGCGCAGCCGCGGGCTCGACCCGTCGGAGCAGGTGCGCGCACTCGACCACAGCCACCGGCAACGAAAACAGGCCGATCCGACGGTCGCACTGAACTACTACCGATCGGTGGCGCCACGCACCCATGTGGCCCTGACCAGCCGACGCATGAACCGGGTCGAATTGTCGGCAGTTGCCCGGCAACTGGAGCAGGATCCGACGGTTGCGTCGGTCGAGGTCGACGAACGGGTCAGCGCCCAGCTGCCGCCGGACGATCCGGACTTCGCGACACGCCAATGGAACCTGCAGGCGGTTGCCGCCGGCGCGGCCCGCTTCAGCGATGCCTGGGGCCTGGCCACCGGGTCCGGCGTCATCGTGGCGATTCTCGATGGTGGCTTTCGTCCGCATCCCGACCTTTACGCCAACATCCTGCCGGGTTACGACTTCATCGGTGCCGACCCGAATGGCAGCTTCACCACGGCCAATGATGGCGACGGGCGCGACAGCGATGCACGCGATCCGGGCGATTGGAGTGACCAGGGCGACTGCGCGCCGGCGCGCTCGAGCTGGCATGGCACCCATGTGGCAGGCATTGTCGCGGCACAGACGAACAACAGCCTGGGCGTGGCCGGCGGCGCCTACGATGCCCGGTTGCTGCCGGTGCGGGTGCTGGGCGTCTGCGGCGGTTATGTGTCCGATATCGCCGCCGGCATGCGCTGGGCCGCAGGCCTGCCGATTCCGG
>JBFJZP010000734.1:0-1981 GCA_041622095.1 Burkholderiaceae bacterium
CCTGGGCCTGATACTGGCCTGCGGGGTGCTGGCGCTGGCGCCGCCGCTATGGGACATGGCACTGGCGGCCTACCTGGCGATCGCGCTGTTGCTGGTCGGCGGCATCGGCGCCCTGCCCTCGCTGATCGCGGTCTTGTACAACCGGCTGGCGCCGGCCTTGTCGCGCTGGTTATTGCCGATGCTGGCGATCGAACGCGCCCGCCGGGTGCGGGCCAGCGCCGCGGTGGCGGTCAGCGGCGTGGTTGCATCGCTGAGCCTGGCGGTGGCGTTGACGGTGATGGTCGCCAGCTTCCGGCATTCGGTGCAGGACTGGCTCGACGTGGTGTTGCCGGCCGACCTGTACCTGCGCCAGGCACTCGGTGCCGACGGCGCCGGCTTCACACCGGAACTGGTCGATGCGATCGCAGCGGTGCCCGGAGTACGCCAGCTGACACCGGTGCGTTCGCGCAGCCTGGACCTGGCTGCCGGCCGGCCGGCCGTCGCCTTGCTGGCGCGCCCGCTGCCCGACCCGGCCCGCGGGCTGGCCCTGGTCGGGCCGCTGCACACGCCGCCGGCGGGCAGCATCGCGGTCTATGTCAGCGAGCCGATGCGGGCGCTGTACGGCCTGCAGGTCGGTGCAGGGTTCGACACCTTGCGCGATGCGCTGGCGCCAGCGGCTTCGGCCGCGGCAGGCGCCCGCTTCGTCGTCGCCGGTGTCTGGCGTGACTACGCGCGCCAGTTCGGCGCGATCGCGATCGACCGGGACGACTACATCCGCCTGACCGGCGATCGGCTGGTCAACGACCTGGCCCTGTCACTGGCGCCAGGTGCCGATGCCGGCGCGGTGCAAGCCGAGGTGCGCGCGCGGGTCGACCGGGACCGGGGACCGACGCTGCTGGAGATGGCCAGCGCCAGCGAATTGCGCGCCACCTCGCTGCGCATCTTCGACCGCAGCTTTGCCGTGACCTACTGGCTGCAGGCGGTGGCGATCGCGATCGGGCTGTTCGGCGTGGCAGCCAACTTCAGCGCCCAGGTGCTGGCACGGCGCAAGGAGTTCGGCCTGCTGATACACCTGGGCCTGACGCCGCGCCAGCTGCTGGCCCTGGTGGCATGCGAGGGACTGGCCTGGACCGCGATCGGCGCGCTGGCCGGCCTGCTGCTCGGGCTGGGTGTGAGCGTGATCCTGGTGCATGTCGTGAATCCGCAGAGTTTTCACTGGAGCATGGACTTGCTGCTGCCCTGGCCGCAACTGGCCGCGTTGTGCGGCGCCACGGTGCTGGCCGGCACCGCCACCGCCTGGCTTGCGGCCCGCGCCGCCGCCACGCACGACGTGGTGCTGGCGGTCAAGGAAGACTGGTAAGACACTGCACAAACGGGCCCGGCAATCCTATACTTTTGCGCCATGGCAGGCCTGCACAACACGCCCACCCGCGCATCGATTCCGCCACAGATGCTGGCCCTGATGGTCAAGGGTGTGTCGGTCATCGTCTCCGCCGCCGGGCTCGATTTGCGCCCGAGCCTGATGCGGGCCATGGGCAGCGCGGTCGAACCCGACGGCAGCTGCATCACCGTCTATCTGTCGCGCAGCCAGTCGGTGCAATTGCTGCAGGACATCAGCAGCACCGCTCGCATGGCGCTGGTCTTCACGCAACCCCATTCGCACCGGGCGCTGCAGCTCAAGGGTACGTTGAGGAGCATCCGCGCGGCCGAGCCGGCTGACCGGAGCGTGCTGGAGCGTTACCGGGCGTCGATGGAGCAGGAACTGGGCCTGATCGGCTACAGCGCGCAATTCGCCCACGCGATGTTCTCCTGCGACCTGGACGACCTGGTCGCGGTGCGCTTCACGCCGCTGCAGGCATTCGACCAGACACCCGGCCCGCATGCAGGCACGGCCTTGTCCGCAGCCCAGGATCCAGCACCATGAACCCGGCACAGCGGCTCCGTCGGGTTTGCGGCGCCGCAGACACGGCGGAGGTCCTGCCATGACGGGCGCCTTGCTGCC
>JBFJZP010000735.1:0-1980 GCA_041622095.1 Burkholderiaceae bacterium
GCGGCGGGCCGTGTGCTGCTGGCATTTCAAGACGAACCTTGGCGCCGCGAGTACCTGAGCAGCGCCAGCCTGCGCGCCTTGACTGACAAGACAGTGACCAATCGCCGCCAACTGGAGCGGATCATCGCCGGCATCCGGGTGACGGGACATGCGTCGACGATCGGCGAGGTGACGCCAGATGTGGCCGGCTTCGCCGCTCCGATCTTTGAACCCAACTCGCAGGTCAATGCCGCAATCGTCGTGGGCGCGCCCCTCGAACGCGGCAAGGCTGCGGCCGAACGTCTGACCCGCGTCGCAATTGACTGCGCGGAGCAACTCTCGCAGGCGCTCGGATACCGCCCGCAACAAACTCAGTTCCACACACCAACCAACGGCAAGGCATGAGCAACGAACTGCTATATGAAGTCACCGACGGCGTAGCCGTCATCACCATCAACCGTCCGCAACGCAAGAACGCGATCAACCGCGCCGTGCGCGAAGCGCTCTTCGAGATCTGGCCTCGGTTCGAGCGCGATGACAGCGCACAGGTTGCCATTCTGACAGGAACCGGCGACACCTTCTGCGCCGGTATGGATCTGGTCGAGGCAGCCGACACACAGTTGCGCATTCCACCGAAGAATTTCATGCCCGTACTGGGTGACAACATCGAAGTGACGAAGCCGGTGATCGCCGCGGTACAGGGCTACGCCTATGCTGGCGGCTGGCTGTTGGCACAGATGTGCGACCTGTGTGTGGCAGACGAAACGGCCAAGTTCGCCATCACGGAAGGCCGGGTAGGCCGCGGCATGCCATGGGCATCGCCGTTGATCCACATGCTGCCGCAGCGCATCCTGATGGAGGTCGCCATGACCGGCGACCCGCTGTCGGCGCAGCGCGCCTACGAACTCGGCTACGTCAACCGCGTCGTGCCGCAAGGCCAGGCACTGGAAGGTGCCCGGGAACTGGCTGCCCGCATCACCGTCAACGCTCCGCTGACTGTGCGAGGTGCGAAGGAAATGGTGCGCATGGCGACTGAAATGGGACGTACGGCGGCGCTGCGCGCATCGCACCGCGCGTTCGATTCCGTGTACCTCAGTGAAGATGCGCTCGAAGGACCGCGTTCGTTTCGCGAGAAGCGCAAACCGCAATGGAAAGGGCGATGACATCATGATCCACACCGCACCGAACCCAACCCTCTGGCAACCCGCCTCGCCGATGGCGGCCATCAGGCCCGGACCGGGTTGCGCGTCGCTCACGGCGACGCTGGCAGCCGACAACGCAGCCTGGATCTTCGACGACCTGCCCGCCGATGTCCGCACGCTTGTGCGCCAGTGTCTGCTGGACTGGATCGCCGTCACCCTGGTTGGCGCACGCGAGCCGCTGACTCACATGCTCGCAGAAGAAGCGCGCGAACAGGGCGGTTACCAGCAAGCCACCGTGATCGGCCATGGCTTCGCCACCAGTTGCCGGCAGGCCGCCCTCATCAACGGTGCAGCCTCGCACGCGCTCGACTACGACGACGTCAACATGGCGTTCACCGGCCACCCCACGGTGGCCCTGACACCCGCCCTGCTCGCGCTCGCCGAAGCCAGGGGCGCCAGCGGCGCGGATTACATGACGGCGTTCGTTGCCGGCTACGAGACACTGTGCCGTATCGGCGCAGCGGTCTCGCCCGGCCACTACGCGCTAGGCTTTCATTCCACTGGCACGATCGGGACCTTTGGCGCCGCGGCGGCATGCTCGCGCCTGTTGCAACTGGATGCCGATGACACCGCCACCGCGCTGGGCATCGCAGCCACCTCGGCAGCGGGCCTGAAGGCCATGTTCGGCACGCTGTGCAAGCCGCTGCATGCCGGCAAGGCCAGTGCGGACGGCCTGATGGCGGCGCAGCTCGCGGTCCGCGGCTTCACCAGCCGCAGCGACGCCATCGAAGCGATGCAGGGCTTTGCGGCCACCCACGGGCCCGACTTCAATCCCGAAGCGGCCCTGCAACGCCCGGCC
>JBFJZP010000736.1:0-1980 GCA_041622095.1 Burkholderiaceae bacterium
CGGTGAGCTGCTTCATGCCGAGTCCCACCCGGCGCCCGCCATGATTTCGAGGCCCGCAGTGGCAGCCGTTGCCTGGTGCTCGACAGCCCGGATGCCGGCTGGTCGGTTTGCAGCGCCACACCCATGCCTGGCCAACCGGTACAAGGCCTGGCGCGTTACCTGGCAGATGTGGTGGCACGACAGGACGGTCCGGCGTATTCACATGCGCTGCAGTTCGGTCCGTTATTGCTGCTGGAAGCCTGGAGCGGTCCGGATGCCAACCCGCTGCCCGGCGGTCGGCGCATCGACTGGCAGGCGCTGAGCGCCTGGGCGGCCACACGCTGGCACGACAACACATTGCGGGCAGAAGACCTGGCAGCACGGGTGTATCTGAGCAGTACCCAGTTCTCCACCCGTTGCCGCCAGGAAACCGGCCTGAGCCCGATGCAGTGGCTGCGGCTGCAACGCCTGGCCCATGCACGGCAGTTGCAGGCGCAGGGCCTGGGCGTGGCCGAGTCGGCACGCCGCAGCGGTTACCGCTCGCCGTCGGCGCTGACGGCGGCGATGCGCCGCGTCGCCGGCCGCTGACACCGACCCGCGCTGCGCGACGATCGGCCGTCGAATCGCGACGAGCACCCGGCCTATGCTCTGGCCATGCCGGACCACAACCGCACTGCCACCCTCTTCGCACTGGGCGCGATCGCATCCTGGGCCTTGCTCGCCGCGCTGGGCGTCGCGCTCCAGGCAGTACCGCCGTTCCTGCTGACCGGCATCGCACTGGTCCTGGGCAGCATTCCCACCTGGCCCCTGGTGGCGCGCCGCCCGGCCTTGTGGCGCATTCCGGCGAAAACGCTGGCACTGGGTGTGGCCGGCCTGTTCGGATTCCACTTCCTGCTGTTTCTCGCGCTGCGCACTGCGCCGCCGGTACAGGCCAACCTGGTCAACTACCTGTGGCCTTTGTTCATCGTCGTGTTGTCACCGGTACTGCTGCCCGGCATGGTCTTGCGGCCGATGCATGTATTGGCCGCATTGCTGGGATTCGCGGGCGCAGCCGTCGCGATCCTCGGCCGCGGCCAGGACCTGGGCGGAACCTGGTCCTGGGGGTATCTGCTGGCGCTGGCATCGGCGCTGATCTGGGCCTGTTACTCGCTGCTGACGCGGCGCATGCCGCCGTTTCCAACCGTGGCCGTCGGTCTGTTCGGACTCGTCTCCGGCCTGCTGTCGCTGCTGTGCCATGCGCTGCTCGAGCCGGCCACCGTGCTCAGCGGCCGGGACTGGCTGTTGCTGGCGATCGCCGGCCTGGGGCCACTGGGAACCGCCTTCCTGATGTGGGACAAGGCGCTCAAACTCGGTGATCCGCGCCAGATCGGCATCCTGAGTTATCTGACGCCGCTGTCGTCCACGGTGGTATTGATGCTGACCGGCGCCGGGCCGTTCAGTTGGAGCATTGCGCTGGCCGCAGCGATGATCATCGGCGCCGCCGTGATGGGAACCCGGGCCCGCTGAGGCGCGCGCCGGCCGGGCCGTTTACCCGGCGAAGGTGGCCGCGGGGTCCTCGGACTCGAGCACCGCACGCGCCCATTCGCTCAACTTGCCGGCATCGGCCCACAAGACCTCGTGCTTGACCGCGAGGATCTGCGACGGATGCATCGAGAAGCTGCGCAATCCGAGCCCGAGCAACAGGCGCGTGAACGTGATGTCGCCGGCCATCTCGCCACAGACACTGACACCCTTGGACTGGGCGTTGCACTCCGCAATCGTGTCCGCGACCAGGCGCAACACCGCCGGGTGCAGCGGATCGTACAGGTGGGCGACCGACTCGTCGGCACGGTCGATCGCCAGCGTGTACTGGATCAGGTCATTGGTCCCGATCGACAGGAAGTCGAAATATTTCAGGAACACCTTGAGCATCAACGCCGCTGCCGGTATCTCGATCATCGCGCCGAGCTTGAGCGGGCCATATGCGACACCCCGCCGGTCCAGCTGGGACCGGGCCCGGTC
>JBFJZP010000737.1:0-1978 GCA_041622095.1 Burkholderiaceae bacterium
GCATCCGATGAATGTGCAGATGAAGCTGAACTACCTCAGCGGCGGTGACGAGGTGTTCGGGCCGAATCTCGGTGCGGCGCAGGTTCACACCGCGGTGGCGCAAGGCTACGCGGCGAAGTGCCCGAACGTGGCCCGTTTGCTGAACAATCTGCAGTTCACCGCGGAGATGGAGAGCCAGGTGATGGGCCCGATCCTGAACAAGGTCCGGCCCCAGGTGGCGGCGCGCAACTTCCTGCGCAAGAATGCGAGACTGGTCGAACCCTGGCTGATCGGGGTCGCGACATTCGACGGCAAGGACGGCCAGTCGGCGGTGGCGGCGGCGCTCAGGCGCTGACCCGGCCGGCGCAGGCAGTGCAAGTGCAGGAAGGGTCATGGGCGTGCAGGACTACGACTACATCATCGTCGGCGCCGGCTCGGCCGGCTGCGTGCTGGCCAATCGCCTGAGCGAGGACCCGCAGGTCCGGGTGTTGCTGCTCGAGGCCGGCGGCAATGACTGGAGCATCTTCATCCACATGCCATCGGGTTTCGCCTACCCGATGAACAACCCGCGCTACACCTGGATGTACCAGTCCGAACCGGAACCGTTCCTGGACCAGCGCCGGCTGCACACGCCGCGCGGCAAGGTGATCGGTGGCTCCTCGTCGATCAATGGCATGGCGTATGTGCGCGGCCATGCACTGGACTACGACGGCTGGGCCGAAACGCCCGGACTGGCGCACTGGTCGTATGCCGATTGCCTGCCGTATTTCCGCAAGGCCGAGACACGCGACAAGGGCGCGGACGACTACCACGGCGGCGACGGTCCGCTGCATGTGACGACCGGTGCCTGCATCAACCCGCTGTACAGGGCCTTCATCGAGGCCGGGCGCCAGGCCGGGTATCCGGTGACCGAGGACATGAACGGTTACCAGCAGGAGGGTTTCGGTCCGATGCAGATGACGGTATACAAGGGCCGGCGCTGGAGTACGGCGATGGCCTACCTGCGGCCGGCCTTGAAGCGGCCCAACCTGACGCTGCACAAGCACACGCTGGCCACCCGCATCCTGCTCGACGGGCCGGACGACGCCTTGCGTGCGACCGGGCTGGAGGTGGTGCAGCGCGGCCAGGTGCGCCAGCTGTACGCCAG
The DNA here is from genome assembly GCA_041622095.1 of Burkholderiaceae bacterium. Classification (GTDB taxonomy): domain Bacteria; phylum Pseudomonadota; class Gammaproteobacteria; order Burkholderiales; family Burkholderiaceae_C; genus CAISIP01. The sequence goes on from JBFJZP010000737.1 coordinate 1,127, forward strand.
CGGCGCGGTGATCCTGTGCGGCGGCGCCATCAATTCGCCGCAATTGCTGCAGCTCTCGGGTATCGGCAACCCGGAGCACCTGCGTCGGGCCGGTGTCGAGGTACGCGCCGCCTTGCCCGGTGTCGGCGAGAACCTGCAGGACCATCTCGAGACCTATGTGCAATATGCGTGCAAGGAACCGATCACCTTGTACAACGCGATCAACCCGCTGGCCAAGCTCAGGATCGGTCTGGAGTGGATGCTGCACCGTACCGGCCTGGGCGCGACCAATCATTTCGAGTCCGGCGGTTTCATCCGCAGCGAAGCCGGCGTGCAACACCCCGATCTGCAGTACCACTTCCTGCCGATGGCGGTGCGTTACGACGGCAACGCGCCGGCCACCGGCCACGGCTACCAGGCCCATGTGGGGCCGATGCGCCCGACCAGCCGTGGCCATGTGCGTATCCGCAGCGCCGACGCCAAGGCCGAGCCGGAGATCCTGTTCAACTACCTGTCGACCGAGCAGGACCGCAAGGAATGCCGCGCCGGTGTACGCCTGACGCAGGAGGTGTTCGCGCAAAAAGCGTTCGACCGCTTCCGCGGCAAGATGTTGTCGCCAGCCCCGGACGTGAAGTCCGACGCCGATCTCGACGCCCATTTGCGCCGCGAGATCGAGACCGCCTACCATCCGTCCTGCACCTGCGCGATGGGAACGGATGCGATGGCGGTGGTCGACGGCAGCGGGCAGGTGCATGGCGTACAGAACCTGCGCGTGGTCGACGCATCGATCATGCCGCGCATCGTCAGCGGCAACCTGAATGCACCCACGATCATGCTGGCAGAAAAAATTGCCGACGCCATCCGTGGCCGGCC
>JBFJZP010000738.1:0-1966 GCA_041622095.1 Burkholderiaceae bacterium
GATCAGCCTGCTCGTCCAGCTCAGAAATGTATCCCCCGCATCATCTGCTGCATCGCCACCGCCTCGGCCGACAGGTGCTGCTTCGCCGGTTTCTCGCCCGGCTTGGCGCCCTTGGCGGCGCTGGAGTCGGGGAACATGCGAAAGCTGGTGTTCATCGCGATCTGCGCCACACGTGGCAGCAAGGCATGCAGGATCTGCCCGGTGATGCCGAGCCGGGTCGCGATACGCACCGGCTTGAAAATGCAGGCCTGGGCGATCAAGTCGGCCGCCTCTTCGGGCGAGAGTGTCGGCACGTTCTTGTAGATCTGGGTCGGCGCGATCATCGGCGTGCGCACCAGCGGCATGTTGATGGTGGTAAACGATATGCCCTGGTCGGCAAACTCGCTGGACGCGCAACGCGTCCAGGCATCCAGCGCGGCCTTGGACGCCACGTAGGCAGAGAAACGCGGCGCATTGGTCAGCACGCCGATCGAGCTGATGTTGACCACATGGCCTTTCTTCTTGGCCACCATGCCCGGCAAGATGCCCATGGTGACGCGCAGGCAGCCAAAATAATTGAGCTGCATCGTGCGTTCGTAATCATGGAAGCGGTCGTAACTCGATTCAATCGCGCGGCGGATCGATCGCCCGGCGTTGTTGATCAGGAAGTCGACGCCACCATGCTTTTCGTGCAGCAGCGCAATGAAACGATCGCAGTCGGCCATGTCGGCGATGTCGACCGGGTAGGCGACGAAGGCATACCCGCGCGACTGTGCCTCCTTGCAGGCTTCGTCGAGCTTGTCCTTGTCGCGCCCGCAGATGATGGTGGTGGCGCCGGCCTCGGCAAACTTGTGCGCCGTCGCCAGGCCGATACCCGATGAGCCACCGGTGACCAGCACCACCTTGCCGGCCACCGTGCCGCGCAAGGAGCGGTCGATGTGCAGGTCGGGGTCGAGGTGGCGCTCCCAGTAATCCCAGATGCGCCAGGCGTAGTCCTTCAGGTTCGGGCATTCGATACCGCTGCCCTTGAGCGCCGTCAGCGTCTCGCGGCAGTCGAAGCGTGTGGGGTAGTTGACGAAGGTCAGCATGTCCTCCGGCAGGCCCAGGTCCTTCATGATCGCGCTGCGCACCCGGCGCACCGGCGCCAGCGCCATCAGTCCCTTGGTCACGCTGCGCGGGATGAAGCCCAGCAGCGCGGCATTGACGAACAGGTTCATCTTGGGCGCATGCGCCGCCTTGCTGAAGATGTCGAGCACGTCACCGACCCGGTACCCCACCGGGTCCACCAGGTGGAAACACTTCTTCTCAATGCCGCTCTTGTGGCTGATGGTGTCCAGCGCATCGACGACGAAATCGACCGGCACGATGTTGATGCGCCCGCCCTCCAGGCCCACCGAGGGCATCCATGGCGGCAGCAACTGGCGCATGCGCTGGATCAGCTTGAAAAAGTAATACGGGCCGTCGATCTTGTCCATCTCGCCGGTCGTGCTGTCGCCGACCACCATCGCCGGACGGAACACCGACCACGGCACCTTGCACTCCTGGCGCACGATCTTCTCGCTCTCGTGCTTGGTCATGAAGTACGGATGATCGTAGTTCTCGGCTTCCTCGAACATGTCCTCGCGGAACACACCCTCGTACAGGCCGGCGGCGGCAATCGAGCTGACATGATGGAAATGGCCGGCATCGATGGCCTTGGCCAACTCCACGGTATGGCGCGTGCCGTCGACATTGACCGCCACCTGGGTCTGCTCATCCGCGGCCAGGTCGTAGACCGCCGCCAGGTGGTAGAAGTGGTCGATCTTGCCCTTGAGCGCCTTGATCGTGTCCGGCGCCACGCCCAGCTTGTTCTCCGTCAGGTCGCCGAACACCGGCACCGCGCGGGCCGTGCTGACTCCCCAGTACTCGCGCAAGGCCTTGACCTTGGATTCGCTTTCCTTGCGGATCAGGAAGTGCACCACAGCGCCCTTGCGCGCCAGCAACTTGC
>JBFJZP010000739.1:0-1959 GCA_041622095.1 Burkholderiaceae bacterium
ACCGATGCGCCGGGTTACCAGGTCGCTCGGCTGGAGGACAAGCTGGGGCAACACAGCAGCGACACGGCGCAGATCAACCTGGACAACTGCCGCATTCCGGCCGAGAACCTGATCGGGCGCGAAGGCGAAGGCTACCGGATCGCGCTCGGCGGGCTGGAGGGTGGCCGCATCGGCATCGCCGCCCAGAGCGTCGGCATGGCACGCAGCGCGTTCGAAGTGGCGCTCGACTATGCCAAGCAGCGCGAGAGTTTCGGCCAGACGATCTTCCAGCACCAGTCGGTCGGTTTCCGGCTGGCCGAATGCGCCACCCGGATCGAGGCTGCGCGCCAGCTGATATGGCATGCGGCGAGCCTGCGGGACGCCGGCAAACCCTGCCTGAAGGAGGCTGCCATGGCCAAGCTGTTTGCCAGCGAGATGGCCGAACAGGTCTGTTCGGCCGCCATCCAGACCCTGGGTGGTTATGGGTATGTCGCCGACTTCCCGGTCGAGCGCATCTACCGTGACGTCCGTGTCTGCCAGATCTACGAAGGCACCAGCGACGTGCAGAAAATCCTGATCCAGCGTGCGCTGGCCCAGGGCGCTTGAACCGCGTACGTCATTTTCACAGCGCCAATACGGAGTCCACCATGCCGATCACCAAGGGATACCGCCAACTCGTCGACGAAGCCATGGCCGAGGTCACCACCTATTCGGTTGACCAGGTACGCCAGCGGCTCGAAGCCGACCCCAGGCTGCAGGTGATCGATATCCGCGACATCCGCGAACTGGGCGAAGGAACCATCGTTGGTGCGGTGCATGCGCCGCGGGGCATGCTGGAGTTCTGGGTCGATCCGGCATCGCCGTATCACAAGCCTTTGTTTGCCGACGAGGGCCGCGAATTCGTGTTGTTCTGCGGTGCCGGTTGGCGCAGCGCATTGGCCGCGAAGGCATTGCAGGACATGGGCATGACGAATGTGGCGCATATCGATGGTGGATGGGCCGAATGGACCCGTGCTGGCGCGCCAACGGAGTCGCTGGAAGACAACAAGGCGCGGCGCAAGGGCCGTGCTTGATTCTTCCCGGCATGGGAAAGTCGGCAGACAGCCGGTGCGTGGCTTTCGGCTCGGCCTGCCAGATGGATCGACGAATTGCAACAAGGAAGATATTCGATGAAGTTTGAAGCCGTATTGTTCGACTGTGATGGCGTGCTGGTCGATTCAGAGCCGATCACCAGCAGCGTATTGCGCGAGATGCTCGGCGAACTCGGCTGGCACCTGGACGCTGAAGAGTGCATGCAGATGTTTGTCGGCAAGGCGCTCAAGGACGAGGTGGCCATCATTGCCGCGCAGACCGGCAAGCCGGTCGATGGGCAATGGCTGGTCCAGTTCCAGCAGCGGCGCAATGCCGCCTTGCTGGAGCAGCTGACCGCGATACCGCATATCCATGACGCGGTGCATCGCATCCACGCACACCATGACGCGCGGATTGCCTGTGCCTCCGGCGCGGACCGGTTCAAGGTCGAGATGCAGTTGCGCAAGGTCGGATTGATGGACTATTTCGAAGGCCGCATCTTCAGCGGCTACGAGACGCCACGCTCCAAGCCGTTTCCCGACGTCTACCTGGCGGCCGCGGAAGCCTTGCGCGTGGAGCCGCGGCGCTGCGCCGTGATCGAGGACACGGTGACCGGCGTCAGCGCCGGTGTCGCCGCTGGCGCCGTCGTTTTCGCCTACGCCCCGCAAGGTGACGGCGCGGCTTTGCGCGAGGCCGGTGCGGTCGAAATTTTCGCGTCGATGGCGGATCTGCCGCTGCTGATGCACTGAAGCAACCCGAAAGCAGACGACATGCCTATTCTCGAATCCAAGCTCAACGCCCGCTCCAGCGAGTTCCAGCTCAACGCCCAGGCCATGCAAGGCCTGGTGGCGGATCTTCAGGCCCGGATCACCCAGGCACAGAACGGTGGCGGCGAGGCCGCACGCGCCA
>JBFJZP010000740.1:0-1954 GCA_041622095.1 Burkholderiaceae bacterium
CGAACGCAGCGGCTCCGGCACCGATGCCGGCATCTACACGCCGGATGCGCATCAGTTGACCTACCAGCATCTCGCGGAACTGGCCAGCACGGTATTGCGCGCCGGCTGGTCGGTGCTGGTGGATGCAGCGTTCCTGAAGCGTGCAGAGCGTGACGCCTTTCACGCATTGGCGCGCCAACATGAGGCGGACTTCGCGATCCTGGCACCGCAGGCCGAACTGGCGGTATTGCGTCAGCGAATCCTGGCCCGCCAGAGTGCCGGTACCGATGCGTCGGAAGCCACTTTGCAAGTGCTGGAGCGGCAACTGCAATGGATCGAGCCGCTGGGCGCCGACGAACCGGTGCTGCGGCAGGTTCCTCAGCCGCGTTGACCCAGCTGCAACGCCGGGCGCACCGCGCGCCGGCATTGCCGAATCCTTACTGCGGCTTGATGCCGCCGACCTTGATCACCTTGGTCCAGGTGTCGATCTCGGACTTCATGAACGCGGCGTACGGTTTGGCGCCTTGTGGCGGAATGATGAAACCGACCGAGCCCAAGCGTTGCTTGATCGCGTCCGACTGCATGATCTGCACCATCGCCGCCTCGAGCTTGTCGACGATCGGCTGCGGTGTTCCCTTGATCGCCGCGCACCACCAGCACGTTGGGCCCGGAATGGACTTGCGTGATCGGGACGAAGTCGGTCATCGAGTTGTATTTGAGATGGGGGGTCGAAGCCATGCGCCACGGCGTTCTGACCGACACTGGTCTGCATCAGCGTTTAACCGTCCGGCGTCCGCTGGCTGGAAGCCCGGGGCGCGTCGGGTCTCGGCGCGTGACGGCACGCCGTCCGATCCGGAACAGACATGGGGCTGGGTCGTGGGTGCTCAGGTCACCGGCGCCGGATTGAACAAGACCAGCGCGTTGTGCAGCTTCCAGTGCTCGGCCCAGGTCTTCTTGCCACTGGCGACGTCCAGCATCATGCGAAACAACTCCCAGCCCATCTGCTCGATCGTCATCTCGCCGGTGGCGATGCGACCCGCATCCAGGTCCATCAGGTCATGCCAGCGCCGCGCAAGGTCGCTGCGTGTGGCCACCTTGATCACCGGCACCTCGGCCAGGCCATAGGGCGTGCCGCGTCCGGTGGTGAAGACATGCAGGTTGATGCCGGCGGCCAGTTGCAGCGTGCCGCAGATGAAATCGCTGGCCGGCGTGGCCGCATACAACAAGCCCTTTTGCAAGGCACGTTCACCCGGTGGCACCACGCCCATGATCGGGCTGGTGCCGGACTTGATGATCGATCCCATCGCCTTCTCGACGATGTTGGACAAACCACCAGCCTTGTTGCCGGGTGTGGTGTTGGCACTGCGGTCGACCTTGCCGCGCTCCAGATAGCGGTCGTACCAGTCCATCTCGCGCACCATGGCCTCGGCCACCTCGGTCGTGGCGGCCCGGGCGGTCAGCTGGTCGATACCATCGCGCACCTCGGTGACCTCGGAGAACATCACGGTCGCGCCGGCACGCACCAGCAGATCGGTGGCGAATCCGACAGCCGGATTGGCGGTGACGCCCGAAAACGCATCGCTGCCGCCGCATTGCACACCCACCACCAGACTGGACGCCGGGCAGCGCTCGCGCCGGCGCTGGTTAAGCCGCTCCAGGTGCACGCGCGCCTGGCGCATGATCGAATCGATCATCGACATGAAGCCGACATGGCCGGCATCCTGCAGGCAGACCACGTCGAGTTTCTCCTGCGCCTGTGCACCGCGCTGGTCGCTGATCGGAATCACGCCCGGCGGCAACAGCCGCTCGGGCTGCAGCTTCTCGCAGCCCAGGCTGACCACCATCACCTCGCCACCGAAGTTCGGGTTCAGGCTGATGTTGCGCAGCGTACGAATCGGGATCACCGCGTCCGGTGCGTCGATCGCCACGCCGCAGCCATAACTGTGTTCCAGGCCGACCACGTCGTCGACATGCG
>JBFJZP010000741.1:0-1953 GCA_041622095.1 Burkholderiaceae bacterium
GATCAGGTCGGCCGCGACGGCGTTGACGGTCAGCACGATGGCGTTGCTGCGCCGTGCCACCTCCACGATGCTCAGCGTTTCGTCGCAGCGCAGCGTGACCATGTCGTGCGGGTTGGCCTGGGAGCCGTATCGCTGGATCAGGATACGCGCCACCTCGTCGCTCAGCGGGGTGGACGCCACTGGGTAGGACATCACCTCCGCCAGGCTGACCGGTCGCCCACGCTGCGCCAGTGGGTGGTCGCGACGCGCCAGAAACCCCGCATCCAGCTCGAAGGCCAGGCTCACCTGCAGCTCGACCGAGGGACGCATCGACCGGATGTCGACGATGGCCGCATCCAGGTGCTGCTCGCGAAGCGCGTTGAGCAGCACGGCGGTGTTGCCGCGCGAGATCTCGACCTGCAACTGGGGATGGTGCTCGGCCATGTGCAGCATCAGCGGCGTGCTCAGCAGCGCGCCCGGCGCCGAACTCAAGCCGACCCGCAGTTGGCCGATCAGGCCGGCGTGCAGGCCTTGGCCCGTCTGCTTGAGCGCCTCGGCATCGCTGACCAGGCGCCGCGCGCGTTGCAGGATTTCAAGTCCAAACGGGGTCAGCGCGATGCGCCGACCCAGGCGATCGAACAGGGAACCACCCAGTTCCTCCTCCAGCCCATGAATGCTGCGAGTCAGCGCCGGCTGCGTGATGAACAAGGCGGCCGAAGCCTGAACAAACGAGCCCCTGTCGGCGAGAACAACGAAGTGCCGCAGCTGAACGAGGGTCATGCGAACTCCCAGTAGAAGTTATAGATCATTGCTTTTCAATGCATTGGACTTTAGTACATGCGACTCCTAACATGCAACAAACTTCATCTAGGCAGTCGCATGTGGCAGTTAAATGCCTATGCGTCATCTTGAGGGCATGTCTTGCAACGTCTCAGTGATCACGCGGTTCAGGAATTCATCGTGCTGCGGCGCGACATCCACCAGCACCCCGAACTGGCCTTCGACGAACACCGCACCAGCGCGCTGGTCGCGCAAAAGCTGAAATATTGGGGTTACGACGTGACCACCGGCCTGGGTGGCACCGGTGTGGTCGGGCAATTGCGCCGCGGTACATCGTCGCGCACACTGGGCATCCGCGCCGACATGGACGCGCTACCCATCGTCGAGGCCACCGGCGCCGACTGGGCCAGTTGCCACCACGGCGTGATGCATGCATGTGGTCACGATGGCCACACCGCCATGTTGCTGGCAGCCGCACAGCACCTGGCCAGCCAGGACACATTCGACGGGACGCTCAACCTGATCTTCCAGCCCGCCGAAGAAGGCGGTGGCGGGGCGCTGAAGATGATGGAAGATGGCCTGTTCGAGCGCTTTCCCTGCGACGCGATTTTCGCCATGCACAACATGCCCGGCATGGCGCAAGGGCATCTGATATTCCGCAGCGGCCCCTTCATGGCCTCTTCGGACTACGCCACCGTCACCTTGCACGGCGTCGGCGGGCACGGCGCGATGCCGCACAAGGCTACCGATCCGCTGGTGGCAGCGGCCTCCATCGTGTTGGCGCTGCAGACCATCGTCTCGCGCAATGTAGACCCCTTGCAGCCGGCCGTGGTCACCGTCGGAGCGCTGCATGCCGGCCAGGCCAACAACGTGATTCCCGCCACGGCGACGCTGGAGATCAGCCTGCGCGCTCTGGACCCTCAAGTGCGCCTGACCATGGAGCAACGCATCAAGAAGCTGATCCACGCACAGGCCGAGAGCTTCGATGTGCGCGCAGAAATCGAATGGCGCCCGGGCTACGCTGTGCTGGTCAACGATGCTGAGCAAACCGAGCGCGCATTGGCAGTGGCGCAGCGCCATTTCCCGGCCGACCAGGTGGTGCCGCAAGGCCCGCTGCTCACCGGCAGCGAAGACTTCGCCTTCATGTTGGAGAAGGTCCCGGGCAGCTACCTGCTGATCGGCAATGGCAGCGGC
>JBFJZP010000742.1:0-1952 GCA_041622095.1 Burkholderiaceae bacterium
GCATCGCAGGCTCAGGTCTCTGCCACCAACTGGTCGGCAGGGTAAGGCTGCAGCAAGGCCATCGACTGGTGTACCGGGGCGTCCAGCCAGTCCTGCTGGGCGGCTTGCGACAGGATCACGACCATGCGTTTTTCTTCGCCAGGCCGGTGCATGTTGCGCATCAGCGGATGCTCGTCGGCATTGATCGTCAGCATCGTGAAGCTCCAAACGGTTTCGCCTTCGGCTGATCGCCACCAGGACCAGAGTCCGGCAATGCCCATCGGCTCGCCGTCGGCGCGGCGGATCCGGGTCGCGACCGCCTTGCCGGAGCGCCAGTCCGGCTCGAAGAACGCGTCCGCCGGGATGATGCAGTGCTGGGCGCGGCGCCAGGCGTCGCGAAAACTCGGTTTTTCGTGCACTGTCTCGCTGCGTGCATTGAAAGTGTTGCGCGCCAGCTTGGCGTCTTTCGCCCAATGGGGCAGCAGGCCGAACAGTCCCGGCACGGCTTCCAGCGGCGCGACCGCATCGTCGCCGCTGTCGCGTTCGCGTGGCCGGCGCACCATGACGCCGGTATAGCCCGGCCACATGTCGTACTTGCCTTGCGGGTCGGGCGGGTAGACGCCGAACAGCCGGAAGAAACGTTCGCGCTCCTTGATGGCCTGGTAGTGGCTGCACATGCGCAAAAGTATACGGAGGTAGAGCGGGCTGTATGGGGCCATTGCAGGCTGCGCCTGGTCTGGCCCGGTTGCAGCGCTGTGCACTGCCGAGCGCGGCAGCGGTCCGCCGCAGCCGGGCAGGGCCGGTGCGGTTGGTGCGTCAGGTTTGCGCCGCCAGCACCATCCGGGCGGCAGCCAGGTCTTCCAGTGCGGTGCCGACCGACTTGAACAGTGTGACGTCGCGTTCGGAGATGCGCCCGGTGACCTCGCCGCGCACCAGTTGCGCCAGCTCGCCGAGGACATGGCTGCGCGCGATACGCCCGTCGCGCAGGGGCTGCACCAGATCGCCGGCCTCTGCCAGCGCGCCGGCAAAGGTGTCGACGAAGACCCGCGCGCGGCATACCGCGGCGTCGTCGGTCTCGCGCATGTCGGGTTTGAAGGCGCCGACCAGGTCGACGTGGGTGCCGGGTTGCAACCAGGCCCCCAGCACGATGGCGCTGGTAGAGGTGGTGGCGCAACTCACGATGTCGGCCGATGCCACGGCGCTCGGCAGCTCGTCGCAGGCATGCGCCGGCAGGCCTTCGTCATTCAGGCTGCGGGCCAGTTCGGCGCGGGCCTGCGGGTTGCGGCCCCAGATTGCGATCTCGGTCAATTCAGGGCGCAGTGCATGGTGGGCGCGCGCCATCCAGCCGGCCAGTTGTCCGGTGCCGACGATCAGCAGCCGGCGTGATTCCGGCCGCGCCAGGTAACGTGCGGCCAGTGCCGATGCCGCAGCGGTTCGCCGCAGTGTCAATGCCTCGCCATCGAGCAGCGCCAGCATGCGACCGGTGGCGCGTTCGAGCAGCAGATAGGTCGCCTGCACCGTGGCGACAGCATGTGCGGCATTGCCGGGCATGACGGTGACCAGCTTGACGCCAAGTGCATCATCGGACCAGGCGGGCATCAGCAGCAAGGCGTCGGCCCCACCGAGCGCATGTGCATGGCGCACCGGTACCTGGGCCCCTCGCGCAAAAGCGCTCGCCAGCTGGTCCACCAGCGCGCGCCAGGGCAGGGCCGCATGCACCTGTGCGGCGTCGAAGTGTTGCAGGGGGAGCGCGGATGCGGTCATCGTGTCCATGGGGTGGCTGGTTTGCCGCGGCGGCGCTCAATAATGCGGCGGCAATTCGTCGCGCAGGCTGCGCGGGCTGGAGCCGCCGCTGTCGGTCGCTTGGTCGCGCAGCGTCTGCAATTCGCGTGTCAGCCGTTCGATCTGCTGTTGCTGGCGGTACAGGGTCTGGTTGATCTCGTCGAGCAGGTCGTCGGTGAAGCTGGCCTTGA
>JBFJZP010000743.1:0-1947 GCA_041622095.1 Burkholderiaceae bacterium
CACTTCTTCCTGGGCACCGACAGCGCGCCCCATCCGGCGCACCTGAAGGAACACGCCAGCGGCTGCGCCGGCTGTTATACCGCCCACGCTGCACTCGAGATGTACGCACAGGCCTTCGATGCCGCCGGTGCGCTCGACAAGCTCGAGGGTTTTGCCAGTTTCTTCGGCGCCGACTTCTACCGCCTGCCGCGCAACAGCGGCCACTGCACGCTGCAACGCATGGATTGGCAGACCCCCAGCCATTTCCCGTTTGGTGCCGGCGAACTCAAGCCGCTGCAAGGTGGCGAGTCGCTGCCGTGGAAACTGATGCCGGCGTGAGCGCCGCGACCCCTGCCGCGGCACCGGAGGCGGTGCATGGCCAAGCCGGCACCTGGTCGGCCGTGAACTGGCAGCCATGCTGGCTAGAACCCTACCGGACACCCGGACAGGTCATTGCACAGGCCTGTGCACAAGGTGTGCCGTTGTGGCAGGCACTGAACCAGGCCGCGACTGCGCCGGTGCAGTTCGTGCCGCAGTCCGAGTTGCCGGCCGGCAGCGCCTACGAGGCCTTCATCGCCCAGACCGGTCGTTGTCCGACGCGCGAAGGCCTGCATGACTTCTTCAACGGCTTGTGCTGGATTCGTTTCCCGGCCACCAAGCGCCCGCTGAACCAGTTGCAGTCGGCCCAGATCGCCCATGACGGGGTGCGCCCGGTGCGCGGCCCGGTACGCGATGCGTTGACGGTGTTCGACGAGAACGCCGCCTTTCTCAGCGCGCCGGATGCCCTGTGGGAGGCGCTGCAGGCCAAGCAGTGGCAGGCGCTGTTCGGTCCGCTGCGGCCACTGTGGCAACAGTCTCGGCTGCTGCTGTTCGGCCACGCGCTGCTGGAGAAACTGACCCAGCCGCGCAAACCGATGACCGCCCATGTATACCGGGTCGACACCGATGCGCGATCGATCGCGGAGATCGACCAGTGGGTGGCGCAGGATCTGCGCGGCGAGCGACTGGCAAGCAAACCCTTCGCCCATTTGCCGGTGCTCGGCGTTCCCGGCTGGTGGCCGGCCAACACGTCACCCGGCTTCTACAATGACGCGGCGGTTTTCCGGCCACCGCGACGACTGCCCGCGGCGCCGCAATAACCGCAGGTCTGGTGGGCATACGTTCCGACATGGCTTGATTTCGGCGCCTTTGCCCATACCATTCCTGCCATCGGTCCATACGACCCCACTTGAAACGTATCCATGAAGAGAATCCTGCTGTTTGTCATGACCAACCTGGCCGTCGTGGTCGTGCTGGGCATTGTTGCCAACCTGCTCGGGGTGAACCGCTACCTGACCGCCAATGGCCTGGACCTGGGCGCCTTGCTCGGCTTTGCGCTGATCATGGGTTTCGGTGGCGCCATCATTTCACTGCTGATCAGCAAGCCGGTTGCCAAGTGGAGCGCCCGTGTGCGGGTGATCGAGCAACCGCAGAATGCCGACGAGGCATGGATCGTGCAGACGGTGCAGAAGTTCGCCACCAGTGCCGGCATCGGCATGCCCGAGGTCGGCATCTTCGAAGGTGCTCCGAACGCCTTTGCCACCGGCGCCTTCAAGAACTCCGCCCTGGTGGCGGTGTCCACCGGCCTGCTGCAGGGCATGACGCGTGAAGAGGTCGAGGCGGTGATCGGCCACGAGGTCGCCCACATTGCCAACGGCGACATGGTCACGATGACGCTGATCCAGGGTGTCATGAACACCTTCGTCGTGTTCCTGAGCCGGGTCATCGGCTATGCGGTCGACAGTTTCCTGAACAAGGGCAACGAGCGCCAGTCCGGCCCCGGCATCGGTTACTGGGTCACCACCATCGTGCTCGACATCGTGCTCGGATTCGTCGCCGCCATCATCGTGGCCTGGTTCTCGCGCCAGCGCGAATTCCGCGCCGACGCCGGTGCCGCCCAGCTGATGGGCCGGCGCCAGCCGATGATCA
>JBFJZP010000744.1:0-1945 GCA_041622095.1 Burkholderiaceae bacterium
ACCCTGACACCCGCGCCGCGGCAGCGCCGGACATGGGCGCCGGAGGCTGCGCGTTGAGTCGACCCGCCCGCCTGCTGCAGGTCTTGTGCTCGGTAACTCTGGTCTTGTTGCTGGGCGCCTGCGCGTCCGGCAATCCGTATTACGACGCGTCCCGCGCGCACCACACACCCGATGGTTTCCGCAACACCTACATCACGACGGCCAACAAGTCCTTCGGGCAATTGCTGCGCTGGCGCTGGGAGTCGCTGCGCGATGGACTGCCACGACCGGCCTTGACACCGACGCCGCAGGTGCCAGCCGATCTGGCGGCCATCCATGCCAATGCGGGCCGGGGCCCCGCCATGGGGCCGGCCATCACCTGGATCGGCCACGCCAGCATGCTGATCCAGGCCAGCGGCCTGAACATCCTGACCGACCCGACATTCGGCGAGCGCGCCTCACCGGTGTCGTTCTTCGGTCCGCGGAGGGCGCAGGCTCCGGGCGTGGCACTGGCCGACCTGCCGCCGATCGACGTGGTGCTGATCTCGCACAACCACTATGACCATCTCGACGAGGCCAGTATGCGGGCCCTCGATGCCCGCGCACAAGGCCGGACGCTGTTCCTGGTGCCGCTGGGCCTCAAGCCCTGGCTGGCCGGAGTCGGCGTGCGCAACGTGATCGAACTCGACTGGTGGCAACAGCATGCGCTGGACGGCGTGGCGTTCCACCTGACGCCGGTGCAGCATTGGTCGGGGCGTGGCCTGACCGACCGGAACAAGACCTTGTGGGGCGGCTGGGCGGTATTCGGCCCCGACTTGCACTGGTATTTCAGCGGCGACTCCGGCTACAGTCCGGATTTTCGCGATACCCGCCGGCATTTCGCGCAGCACCATCGCGACGGATTCGACCTGGCCTTGATTGCCATCGGCGCTTACGCACCACGCTGGTTCATGAAGGAGCAGCATGTGAACCCGGCAGAAGCGGTGCAGATTCACCTGGACCTGGGTGCCCGGCGCAGTGTGGGAGTGCATTGGGGCACGTTCAACCTGACGGACGAATCGCTGGACCAACCGCCGCGTGATCTGGCGCTGGCCCTGGCGCAGGAATCGATCCCGCCGGATGAATTCTTCCTGATGAAGATCGGCGAGACGCGCGTATTGCCGCGGCGCAGGCCGGATCCGGCAACAACTGGCCTGATAATTGCGCCATGAATCCCCTGCCCTCGACCCCTTGCTACCTCAATGGTGCCTTCACCCCGCTGTGCGACGCCAAGATCAGCGTCATGGACCGCGGTTTCATCTTTGGAGACGGCATCTATGAAGTGGTGCCGGTCTACAACGGTCGTCCGTTCCGGTTTGCCCAGCACATGGCCCGACTCGAACGCAGTCTGGTCGAGATGCGCATGTCCAATCCGTATACGCGCGAACAATGGCTCGGCATTGCCATGGGCCTGATCGCGCATGGCGCCAAGGCGGAGGGTGTCGCGCCTGACGCATTGAACCAGCTGGTCTACATCCAGGTCACCCGCGGCGTCGCGATGCGCGACCATGTCATGCCCACCGATATCGAGCCGACCGTATTCGCGATGGCCAACGTGATGCGCCCGCCGACGCCGGAGCAGCTGGAGAACGGCGTGAGCTGTGTCACCGCAGACGACTTCCGCTGGGAGAAGGCACACATCAAGAGCACCAGCCTGCTCGGCTCGGTGTTCGCGCGCCAGATCAGTTTCGATGCCGGCGCGCTCGAAACCGTCATGTTCCGCCGCGGTTATCTCAGCGAAGCGGCCGCCAGCAACGTCTGGGTGGTCAAGGATGGCGTGGTCATCGGCACACCCAAGGACAACCTGGTGCTCGAAGGCATCCGCTACGGCTTGATCGAGGAGTTGTGCCGGACGCTGGGCATCCCGTACCAGCTCAAGCGCATCAGCCGCGACGAGGTGCACGCCGCCGACGAACTGCTGCTGTCC
>JBFJZP010000745.1:0-1939 GCA_041622095.1 Burkholderiaceae bacterium
GCTCGGTGTCGGCATTGCCCTGGCGCTGGTGGCGCTGGTGGCCATGAGCAGGATCAGCTTGCAGGTGCACTATCCAAGCGACACGATCGCAGCGATGTTCGCCGGCATCACTTGGGCCGAACTGAGCCTGCTCGTGATCACCATCGTCGAACGGATGCGCAAGCGCGCACGGAGCCCGGGGTACAGGCGCCCGATCGACATCGGGTCATTTTGACCCCGGCCCTGGCGCAGGCTCTGATCGGTGCTGTCAGCCGGCCGCGCTGGGCAGTGGCGTGTCGCCCAGCCAGGCGCCGTCGGCCCGCAGCCGTTCCTGCAACGCATGCACGTCCAGCGCACGCGGCGCCAGGTTCGCGTCGCAGGCCATCGCCGCGGCGCTGCCGGCGGCCTGGCCCATGACGAAACATGCGCCAGACACCCGTGCCGCCGACTGGCCCATATGGGTCATCGACGCGCAGCGGCCGGCGACCAGCAGGTTGTCCATCGCGCAAGGCAACAACATCCGGTAAGGCAACTGGTTGTAGCCGCGGCAGTTCGGTATGTCCTGCCATTTCAGCGCCACGTTGCCGGCCACGTGTTCCTCGATCATCCAGCCGTTGACGCCGATGCTGTCGTCGAAGTCGGCACACTGCAGCACATCGGTTTCGTTCAACTGGTAGTCGCCCAGGATGCGGCGGGTTTCGCGCACTCCGACCTGGGGTGCGATCTCCAGCAGGTAGGCATTCTCGAAGCCCGGAACCCGGCTGCGCAGGAAGTCGAAGAAGTCGACGATCTGTTGCCGTCCCTGGACCTCGGCCGCGCTCAGTTGCAGCGCCACCGTGCCGTCCACCGGGCTGCCGTCCGGATTGGACAGCTGCGTGACGTTGACGCGCCATTCGTTCGGGTTCTTCTGGGGCTTGATGATCGGCCCCTTGCGCGCGAACCGGTGGCCCTGGGCCTGTGCCTGTTCCATCAACGCGCCGATCCTGCTGACGCCTTCCGTGGCCCGCGCCGGGTCGACGCCGTTGACGCGGAACATCGTGGACGGATACATCATGCCGTGTCCGTCCGTGCCTTTCTCGAAAGCGGCGCCGGCATGAAAGGCCAGGTCGCCGTCGCCGGACGCGTCGATGAAGAATCGAGCGCGCACCGCCTGGCGACCGGACTTGGTTTCGAGCAGCAGTGCGTCCACCGTGCGGGCATCGCGCATCACGACGCCAACCGCCAATGCATGGAACAACAGTTGCGCGCCGCTGCCCAGCACCAGCTGGTCGGCGGCTACCTTGAAAGCGGCGTTGTCATACGCCTGCGCTGCGATGCGATCGCCAAAGACGCGATGCGGTTCGTTCAACCCGCCCAGTGCCCGCATGCGTGCCAGCAGCGCGTCGGCCACGCCATGCACCACCCGTTCGATCTTGCCGAAAACATTCGCATGCAGGCCGCAGAAATTGGTGACACCGGCCACCGTGCCCATGCCGCCGAGAAAGCCGTAGGACTCGATCAGCAAGGTGCTGCGCCCGCCACCTGCGGCGGCGGTCGCCGCTGCGATGCCGGCCGGTCCGCCGCCGAGCACCACCACGTCGAAGTCGCCGATCAAGGGCGTCTGTCGGCTCGGTTCGGTGATCGCCGTGGCCGTGCCCATCGCAGTTTGCGTGGTTTCGTCCGCTGCGCGGCGAGCCGCGGTCAGAACGGTGCGTCGGTATTGCTGACCGGTGGCGTGTCGCCGCCAGCGCCATCGAGGCCGGGTGGGGTGTTGTCGGTCGATGCGGCAGCCGGTCCGGCGGCACTGTTCGCGCCGATGCTGTTCTTGCGCAGCCGGGTGCGGACCTCGGCTTTTTCGCCGGCGCTGGCGAACTTGCTGTATTTGCCGATCACGCTTACCAGCTGGCCATAAATTTTTGGGTTGGCGGCCAGGCATTCCTTTTGTTCCAGGAAATTGGATTCACCCGTGAAATTGCCCACC
>JBFJZP010000746.1:0-1935 GCA_041622095.1 Burkholderiaceae bacterium
CAGGTGAATCTCGTCCTGGCTCAGCGGCAGCGGCTGGCCTTCGGCGACGCGGATTTGCCAGGCCACCAGGTCCTGTCCGGTGACCAGTTCGGTGACTGGGTGTTCGACCTGGAGGCGGGTGTTCATTTCCAGAAAGAAGAAGGCACCGCTCCGATCCAGCAGGAATTCCACGGTGCCGGCGCCGACATAATCGACTGACGCAGCGGCCTTTACGGCTGCCTCACCCATGGCCTGGCGCAGTTCGGGCGTCATCAGCGGGCAGGGCGCTTCCTCGACCACCTTCTGGTGGCGGCGCTGCACCGAGCAGTCGCGCTCGCCGAGGTAGACGATGTTGCCGTGCTGGTCGCCGAACACCTGAATTTCCACATGGCGCGGCTGGATCACCGCCCGCTCGAGAATCAGTTCGCCGCTGCCGAACGCATTCTGTGCCTCGGAGCGGGCGGTGCGGATCTGCGCCAGCAACTCGGACGCGTGATGGACCAGGCGCATGCCGCGACCACCGCCGCCGGCGCTGGCCTTGATCATCAGGGGGTAGCCGATGCGCTCGGCCTCATGGCTCAGCGTGTCATCGTCCTGCTCGGCGCCTTCGTAGCCGGGGATGCAGGGAACCCCGGCATTCAGCATGGCGATTTTCGACAGACGCTTGCTGCCCATCAGGCGGATGGCCTCGGCGGACGGGCCGATGAACTGGATGCCGGCGGCCTGGCAGGCCCGCGCGAACTCGGTGTTCTCCGAGAGGAAGCCATAGCCGGGGTGAATGGCGTCGGCGCCGGTCTTGCGCGCGGCGGCGATGATGGCGTCGATCAGCAGGTAGGACTGATTGACCGGCGCCGGACCGATGCACAGCGCCTCGTCGGCCAGTTGCACATGGCGCGACTCGGCGTCGGCCTGGCTGTACACCGCCACTGTGCGGTAGCCCAGGTTGTGTGCGGTATGGATCACCCGGCAGGCAATTTCGCCACGGTTGGCGATCAGGATCTTGGTGAAGGCGGGCATGCACGAGGCTCCTGTTGATTTATGTGGGTGCGGCCAAGGCCGCTCCCACAGGGTGTTGGTTACTGGGCCCAGTTAGGTGCGCGTTTTTGCACGAAGGCCAGGGTGCCTTCGCTGCCCTCGTCGCCGGTCACTGCCGCAGCAAACTGTTCGGCCGCCTGGTCGAGCAGGGCGCCGAGCGGCTCGCTGTCGCTGGCCAGCAACAGCGCTTTGGTGGCCGCATTGGCGCCGGGCGCGCATTGGCGGATCTGCTCCAGGGTCTCGTCCAGTCGACGCTCGATGGCGTGCTCATCGGCTTCGCTGAAATGCACCAGCCCCAGGCGCTCCGCCTCCGCACCATTAAAGCGTGCGGCGGTCAGGGCCAGGCGCCGGGTCTGGGTCAGACCGATGCGCTTGACCACGAAGGGTGCGATTTGTGCGGGAATAACGCCGAGACTGGTTTCCGGCAGGCCGAACTTGGCGTCCGCGCCGGCGATGGCGATGTCGGACACGCAGGCCAGGCCGAAGCCGCCGCCGAGTACTGCGCCTTCCAGCACGGCGATCAACACCTGCGGCACGCATTGGGCTTCTTCCAGCAGGCTGCCGAAGGCGCGGTTCAGTTCGCGGTAGGCCGCGGCGCCAGCGCTGCGCGCCGAGGCCATGTCCTTGATGTCGCCGCCGGCGCAGAAGTGTCCGCCGGCCCCGCGCAGCACCAGGGCGCGCAGGCTGCGATCATCACGAGCGGCGGCCAGCACCGCGCGCAGTTCGGCGACCATGGCCAGGCTCATGGCATTGCGGCTTTCCGGTCGGTTGAGGGTGATGTGCAACACGCCGGTTTCCAGTTTGAGCAGCAGGGTGTCGCAGGTGGGTAGTGAGGGCATCGCGCAGTACTCGACAGGTTCGCTATTGGCTTTCTGTAGGAGCCAGCTTGCTGGCGATCGCAGTGCCGCGGATCGCCACCAA
>JBFJZP010000747.1:0-1924 GCA_041622095.1 Burkholderiaceae bacterium
AGCCCGGCGTTGTTGACCAGTCCATCAATGCCGTCGAACTCGGCGGTCGCGGCGTCGGCCATGCGCGCCACGTCGGCTTCGCTGACCACGTCGACCTTGACGCCAAGGGCCAGGTGGCCTGCCGTCTTGAGGCGGGCGGCGGCCTCCTCGGCGCCGCGCAGGTCGGCGATCACGATGCGGTGGCCCGCTCGCGCCAGGTGCTCGGCGAACGCGTAGCCGATGCCGCTGGCGCCCCCGGTGATGATGATGGTCTTGGTTGGCTCGGACATGAAGTCTCCTTGTTATTCAAATTCAGGATGGGCGCGCCAGGGCGGCGAGTTTTTGCGACACGTCGGCCGCCTGGCTGCGTGAAACGGATGTGCCCTCGGCGAGCAGTTTGCGGGCAGCCATGTGGTCCGCCGCGCTGTTGATCGATTCGACGGCGGTCAAGCGCTCGCCACGGAAGCGCAGGACAGAAAACTTGCCCTGCGACATGTCGCCGCGAACCACCGCGTCGTCGTCGGCTGCGCTGACACCTGCGATCTGCAGACGGTATTCGCCCTGGTCGCTCCAGAACCACGGCAGCTTGTCGTACCGCGTATCGGGGGCCGACTTGCCGGCCAGGCGTGCCGAGACGCAACGCGCCTGATCGACCGCGTTCTGCACCGATTCCAGCCGCACGGGTACGGGGCTGTAGTCGGCCGGGAAACGCGCACAGTCGCCGATCGCGGAGATGGCCGGGTCGCTGGTAAGCAGTTGCGCATTGACGACGATGCCGTCGTCAACCGCCAGGCCGGCGCCGCGCGCCAGTTCGATGTTGGGCTCCACACCGACGCCGATGACCACGAGATCGGCCGGTATGGTTCGGCCCATGTGAGTCACGACCGCGGCCACCTTGCCGCCGTCACCGGCCAGCGAAGCCACACCGGTGGAGAAGCTGAACACCACGCCGCGTTGCGCCTGAGCCTCGACGAGGAACCCACCGACTTCCTTTGACACGGCCCGCTTGAGTGCACGATCGGCAAACTCGATCACATGGACCTCGCAGCCCATGGCACGCGCAACGACCGCCACCTCCAGGCCGATGAAGCCCGCACCGATCACGACGACATGGCGCGCCGTCTGCAGCCGGGCATGGATCGCCTGCGCATCGGCACAACTGCGCAGCGGCACCACGTTGTCCAGTTCCGCCCCCGGCACGGGTAGCAAGCGTGGCCGCGTGCCGGTGGCCAGCACCAGGTGCCCATAGGGCAGCTCGCGGCCGCCGGCCAGCGCCACCCGACGCATCACGCGATCAATGTGCATGACGCGTTGTGAGCTGAGCAGCGCAATGTCGCGGCCCGGATAGAAGCTTTCCGGGCGCAACGCCAACTCCTGCACGGGCGTTTTACCAGCCAGGAAGCCCTTGGACAGCGGCGGGCGCTGATACGGCAGTCCTGGCTCCTCGCCCACGAGGACGACCGGCCCCTGGTAGCCGTCGTCGCGCAGCGACGCAGCCACCTGGTAGCCACCTTGCCCGCTGCCAACGATCACGACGCCCGCTTGATTCATGGATGGTGCTCAGTTTTGGGTCGATGGAATATGGACGACGATTTCTTCAACCCCGTCGGGCATCGCGATCTGGCAGCCAAGTCGGCTGTTCTCGCGTCGCCCGCTAGCGGCGCTCTCGAGCATCTCGTTTTCAACCTCGCTGACCGGCGGCAGCAGCGCCTGACTCTGTTCGTCGACATACACGTGACAGGTGGCACACATCGCGGCGCCGCCGCATTCGGCCACGATGCCGGGAACGTTATTGGCCACAGCCGTCAACATGACGGTAGCGCCCGGTGCAACGGGGATGGACCGGCGTTCGCCGTCCGGCTGGACATAGATGATCTGGGGCATGGCGCGCCTCTAGCGGGGAATAAAGGAGAAGAAAGGCAGCTCAGGCGGCGGTCACGCTGAC
>JBFJZP010000748.1:0-1920 GCA_041622095.1 Burkholderiaceae bacterium
AGGCGCTTGGCATCGTCGACGAACTGGAAATACGCATCCGCGTTGTAGAAGTACTGCGTGATGGACGAGTTGGCGCCACTCTTGACCTTCATCGCGAAGGCATGCAGGTCATGCTCCGGGCTGCGCGCGCGCGGATGGGTCTCCGGGTATGCCGCCACTTCCAGGAAGAAATGGTCTCCGGTCTCGTCCCGGATGAACTCGACCAAATCGTTCGCATGGCGGAATTCGCCTTCGGCGCCGTACGGGCTGGGCATGTCGCCGCGCAAGGCCACGATGCGCTTGACGCCGCGCGACTGCAGCAGGCTCAGCTGCTCCCGCACGCTGGCCTTGGTCGCACCGACGCATGAAAAGTGCGGCGCCGCTTCCACGCCTTCGGCCATGATCTCGGCCACCGCGCTGAACGTGCCGTCCTGGGTCGAGCCGCCGGCGCCGTAGGTCACCGAGCAGAACTCCGGCTTGAGGGTATACAGGGCCTGGCGCACGACCCGGATCTTCTCCGCGCCTTCCGCCGTCTTGCTGGGGAAGAACTCCAGGCTGATCGGCAATGGGGTATCCGACATGATGCTCACTCCTGCGTTCGAATCGAATGGATGAAAAATTCCTGGTTGCCGTCGCCACCCTGGATCGACGACGCAAAATAGGCTTGTACCTGCAGGCCCAGCGCCTGGTGTGCTTCGCGCACGCGTCGCTCCACCAGCGCAAACATCGACGGATCGGTCACGATGCCGCCCTTGCCCACCTGCCCCGGCTGCAGTTCGAACTGCGGCTTGACCAGCATCAGCACCTCACCCCCGGGTTTGAGCATCGGCACCGCAGCCGGCAACACCAGCGTCTGTGAAATAAAGGCCAGGTCACCGACGATCAGATCGAAACCGTCGAAGCTCAGATCCGGCTCGGATGATGCCAACACCGGAACGATGTCGTCCAGTTCCAGATTGCGCGCATTGACCCGCTCGACACAGGTGACGCGCGGGTCATCGCGCAGCGCCTCGTTCAACTGGCCGGAGCCCACGTCCACGCCGACCACATGGCGGGCACCGGACTGCAACAGGCAATCGGTGAATCCGCCGGTCGACTGGCCCAGGTCCAGGCACAAGCTATCGGTGACCGCTATCCCTTGCTGCGCCAAGGCGCCGGCGAGCTTGAGGCCGCCACGGGACACATACCGGGCCTCGG
The DNA here is from genome assembly GCA_041622095.1 of Burkholderiaceae bacterium. Lineage (GTDB taxonomy): Bacteria > Pseudomonadota > Gammaproteobacteria > Burkholderiales > Burkholderiaceae_C > CAISIP01. The sequence continues at coordinate 1,177 of JBFJZP010000748.1, forward strand.
CGGTGTCGAGCAGTTCGATCTGCGCGTCCGGCGGCACGTCGTCGCCATTCTTGGCCACAGTCCGCCAGTCGCCATCGGCCTTCCAGCGCACGCCAGCGCCGATCAGGCGTTGCGCCTGCGAGCGGGTTCCGGCCAGCCCGCGCTGTACCAGCAGTTGATCGATGCGCATGAGGCTCCGTTCAGGTTCAATGAGACATGCCGCAGCCGTGGCCCCAGGCCAACGACGCGCAGCATGGTCAGGCGACGGGGTCGGCCACGGCTGCGCGGGGTTCGGCGCGTTTGCACCAAGCTGCCCGCGCAGCAGCCGCCAGGCGGATCAGTAGCGGTAGGTATCGGTCTTGTACGGGCCTTGCTTTTGCACGCCGATGTACTGGGCCTGCTCGTCGGTCAGCTCGCTCAGCATCGCGCCGACCTTCGTCAGGTGCAGGCGCGCGACCTTCTCGTCCAGGTGCTTCGGCAACACGTAGACCTTGCCGGCCTTGTAGGCCTTGGGCTTGGTGAACAGCTCGATCTGGGCGATCGTCTGGTTGGCGAAGCTCGAAGACATCACGAAACTCGGGTGGCCGGTACCGCAGCCCAGGTTCACCAGCCGGCCCTTGGCCAGCAGGATGATGCGCTTGGACGGCTTCTTGCCCTTGGCCGGGAAGATCACATGGTCGACCTGGGGCTTGATCTCTTCCCACTTGCACTTGGCCAGCGACGCGACGTCGATCTCGTTGTCGAAGTGGCCGATGTTGCAGACGA
>JBFJZP010000749.1:0-1918 GCA_041622095.1 Burkholderiaceae bacterium
CCAGGTCGGCCGGGTCGCCGGACGCATTGGGCACGACATGGGCGACGCCGATACTGAAAGTCACATACGCGGCGGTCGGCGACGATGCATGGGGCAGGGCGGCGCCTGTGATGCCTTCCAGGCAACGCCGTGCCAGTTCTTCTGCCTGCGGCGCCTCGGCGCCAGGCAGCAACACGACGACCTCCTCGCCGCCGTAACGTGCCACCAGTTCTCCGGCGCGCCGCACGCAGGTTTGCAGCAGTGCCGCCACCTGGCGCAGGCCTTCGTCGCCGGCGACATGCCCGTAGTGGTCGTTAAAGCGCTTGAAATGGTCGATGTCGACGATCAACAGGCCCAGGCAGGAGCCGGCACGCGCGGCGCGTTGCCACTCGATGTGCAACACCTCGTCGAAGCGTCGCCGATTGGTGATGCCCGTCAGCCCGTCGGTGGCCGACTGCAGCGTCAACTGCGCGTTGGCCGCAGCGGCCCGATGTTCCGCCCGGACCAGGTCGGTCACATCGGTACGGGCCGCAATCGCCAGGCCGTCGGCACCGCGCACCACCAGTGATTGGACCCAGCGGTCGCCCGGATATTGCAGGACGTCCGGTGCATCCGGCGCGCCGTCCTCGGCGGCTCCATGGGTGGTGTCGACCCGAACGCCCAGTACACGTTCACATTCCAGCAACTGGGCATACGGCGCATGCGGTTGCTGGTCGAGCCCGGGAATCAGCTGGTCCAGGAAGCGGTTGTGCAGGACCCGCCGATCGCGCGGATCGAAGATCGCCAGCCCGATCGGCAACATGTCCAGTGCCGCCACCAACGCATCCCGATCGCGACGTGCCCGTTGCAGCGCCTGCGCCGAGCCCGCCGGATCCACCGGGCTTGCGCCAGCGTGTGCCGCGGCTTGCGCCGGGGCCGGTGGCGCATGCGCCCGGCGCAGCAGCCAGGCGCCGACGAACGTCGGCAACAAGACCAGCACCATCAATCCGAGCCGGCTTGCCAGCGCCGTGCCAGCCGGCGCCATCCATGCCGCCAGCAGGGCGCAGGCGCTGCCGAGCAGCAGCAATGCCAGCATCGGGGACCGCCGCGAGGACCTGGTGGCATTCGAATCGACCACGGATGTCATTCAAATCATTATGGCGGGACCGGGTTGTTCTGTCGTGTGCCGCGGCCCGGGCTTGCGGCAGGGCGAAAGGCGCGAAGCACAAGCCGCAGAGCCGGTCGCGGACCGAAATCTGCGACACTCCAGGGCTGGCTCGCGCTCGCCGACCGACCCCACCCATCTACGAGATTTATTGCATGACCTTGGGCGCCATCTTGCTCGGTACCTTGGCTGCCGGCATCGGCAGTGTCTGGCTGGCCGCACTTCTGAGTTTTGGTGCGCTGGCGCGCTACACCCGGCACATGCTCAGCCTGGCTGCGGGTGCACTGATGGCAACCGCATTCATGCACCTGCTGCCCGAGGCATTCGAGAGCGACATCGGCGTGGACCGCCTGTTCCTGGTGTTGCTGATCGGACTGGTGTTCTTTTTCCTGCTCGACAAGGCCGAACTCTGGCACCACGGACATGAACACCATCACGGTGGTGTCGACGACGGTGATGCGCACTTGCCGCATGCGCCGCATGCGTCGCCTGCAGACCACCACGGCCATGCGCATGGCGCCGGGCATGTGCATACGCCGGATGCCAACCAGCGCTCCGGCGGCAGCTGGGCGGTGCTGGCCGGCGATTCGGTGCACTGCTTCGGCGACGGCATCCTGATCGCGTCTGCCTTTATCGCCGATATGCGTCTCGGACTGATCGCCGCGCTGGCGGTGCTGGCCCATGAAGTGCCGCACCATATGGGCGACCTGGTGGTGCTGCGGGCCGGTTCCAACAGCCGGCGTGCGGCGCTGGTCAAGGTCTCGCTGGCCGGCGCGTTGACGATGCTCGGTGGCC
>JBFJZP010000750.1:0-1917 GCA_041622095.1 Burkholderiaceae bacterium
CCCAGTAGAACTCTTCCGCATCGGTGCTCGGGAAACTGGCGCGCCGGACAAACACCCGGGCTCCACGCAAGGCCAATGCGGCATCGCGGTCACCGACGTCATGCGCGTTGGCAACGACGGTACCGGAGTGGTCCTTCGCCTCGCGCACGCGCAACAACAGCGTCCCGTCGAACGAGACCGGTCCGCGGTCGGGCGGCTGCAGAAACCATTGGCGGGAAGAGTAAAGTGCCTCCGGCTGCGCGCTGAAGGCCAACACCTTAAACCAGCCCTTGACACCCCAGGCGTCCCCTATCCGGCCGACCTCGATGGCATCTGCCGGCAGGTCAACGGAATCGAATGGGAGTGGCATCGGGCTGCGGGCCCCGACCCCGCGAAAGGGTCAGGCCACTTGCAGAAAACGGATCAGGCCGCTTTCTTGGCTGCTTGTTGCAGCAAACGCTCGACGGTCGGGGAAGCCTGGGCGCCGACGCCTTTCCAGTAGGTCATGCGGTCCTGGGCGATACGGATGCTTTCCTCGTTGGCCGTGGCGATCGGATTGTAGAAACCGATGCGCTCGATGAAGCGGCCGTCACGACGGGTACGCTTGTCGGCCACGACGATGTTGAAGAACGGGCGTGCCTTGGCACCACCACGGGAGAGTCGAATGACGACCATGATTATTCCTTCGGGGGGCGGCGGAAATTACTTCCCACCAATATTTCGGCGTTGAGACACGTAACATGGCCACCCGGCCAGCAACACGCTGAAAAGCCCTCGATTATATGGGCAATGCGCATGCTTTCGGAAGCCCCCCGCAGATTCAGGCTGCGATCGGGCACCCGGCAGGGACGCCGGCAACCGCTGTCGGCGTCGCCGTGCCCGGCTACGTGCCCAGGTCGCTCAGGTTCTGGAATTCGAACAAATGCTGGAAGCTGTATGCCAGCGCGGACACCAGGGCGGTCGTGCCCAGCAACATCGCCGCCACCACCAGGCAGATCGTGAACCAGTTCGTACGTCCGGCGGCGCCATCCGCAGGCCCGGCCGGATTGTGGCGCTGATTCCAGCGCTCGGCGGAGGAGAGCCCATACACGATGGCCGTCAACGCGCTGGCGGCAATCACGAAACCCAGCACCGGCGCCAGCAACCAGCTGAGCTGGTCGTCGACGCCGAGTTGCCGGGCCCGCAGCACCCCGACCACCCCGACCAGCGTCGGCCAGGGCAGGAGCCAGCCCCAGACGTCGCGCCAGCCGTGCAGATAAAAGCGGTGCAGGCCCAGCGGGCCAGCCACCAAGGCGAGCAAGGTCGCGACAGTCTTGTTTTTCATCGGATCGTAAGTTCGGCCCCTGTTCGCCATGCGGCGCCGTCAAGCGCCGGGAGCCCGCGCCGGACCTGGCGCGCTGCGAGGCGGCCGGGTCCGGGTCGTGCCGACGGTCAGTCGGCGGTGGAGGTCTCTTTCACCCCGGCAGCCGCTTGCGTGAAGGTGTCGATGCGATCAAAGTTCAGGTACTTGTAGATCGTGTCGCTGGACTCGGTGAGCACGCCCATGTCGACCATGTATTCCTCCTTGGTCGGAATACGACCGAGCTTGGAACAAATGGCCGCCAGCTCCGCCGAACCGAGGTAGACATTGGAGTTCTTGCCCAGGCGGTTCGGGAAGTTGCGCGTCGAGGTGCTGAACACCGTGGCGCCCTCCTTCACCTGCGCCTGGTTGCCCATGCACAAGCTGCAGCCCGGCATCTCCATGCGCGCGCCGGCACTGCCCAGCACGCCGTAGTGACCTTCCTCGGTCAGCTGCTGCGCATCCATCTTGGTGGGCGGCGCCATCCACAACTTGACCGGGATGTCGCGCTTGTTCTCGAGCAGCTTGGACGCAGCCCGGAAGTGCCCGATGTTGGTCATGCAGCTGCCGATGAACACCTCGTCGATGACCGCACCCGA
>JBFJZP010000751.1:0-1909 GCA_041622095.1 Burkholderiaceae bacterium
CTACGGCGTGCCGGTGGTCGGTGGCCACACCAACCAGCATGCGAGCGCCGGACAACTGGCGGTCGCCATCGTCGGCCGCGCCACGCGGCTGTTGAGCAGCTTCAACGCCAGGGTGGGTGATGTGCTGATCGCCGCGGTTGACCTGCGCGGCGAATTCATGGAGCCGCAGCCATTCTGGAACGCCAGCACGACGGCGCCTGCCGAGCGCCTGCGCGCCGATCTGGAAATCCTGCCCGCGCTGGCGGAAGACGGGCTGTGCGACGCAGCCAAGGACATCAGCATGGCCGGAGCGGTCGGCACCGCGCTGATGTTGCTGGAGGCCTCGAGAGTCGGCGCAACGCTAGACGTGCAAGCCTTCCCGCGGCCGCCGGGTGTGCCGCTGGCGCGCTGGCTGCAGGCCTTCCCGAGCTTCGGCTTCGTGCTGGCGGTGCGGCCGCAGCATGTGTCGGCGGTACTCGCACGCTTCGAGGCGCGTGGCATTGCCGCAGCGCGGGTCGGGGAAGTGTGTTCCGGATCTTGTCTGTGGCTGCAGGAAGGGCCTGGCCGCGAGTTGCTCTGGGACCACGCCGAACAGGCTTTCGTGGGGGCTGGCGCATGAAGATCGGTCTGCTCACGCACAGCGTCAATCCGCGTGGCGGGGTGGTGCATACGCTGGAGCTTGCCGCCGCACTGCAGGCGCTCGGTCATCAGGTGACGGTATTCGCGCCGGCGCAGCACGGTCAGCGGATGTTCCGCAACACTTCGCATGCCGTGCGACTGGTTCCGGTCGGACCGGCTCCGGTCGGACTGTACGAGATGGTGATCGACCGCGTCGCTGCCTTCGAGGCACATCTTGCTTCCCGGCACGATCTGGCGTCCTTCGATATCTGGCACGCACACGATGGCATAGGCGGCAACGCGCTGGCCAATCTGCTCGATGCCGGGCGAATCAGGGCTTTCGTCCGCACCGTGCATCACCTCGACGACTTCGAGGACGGGCGCGTGATGCGCCTGCAGCGGCGCTCGGTGGAGCGCGCCCGGCTGCGGCTGTGTGTCAGCCCCTTGTGGCGTCGCACGCTGCGCAGCCTTTATGGTGTCGACGCCGAACTGGTGAACAACGGTGTCGACCTCGCCCGTTATCGGCAGCAGCCGCAGCCGGAAGATTCGGCGCTGGCGCAGCGCCTGGGTTTGCGCCCGGGCGCGCCCTTGTGGTTGTCGGTGGGCGGTGTCGAGGAACGCAAGAACACGCTCGGCGCGCTGCAGGCCTTCATGCTGCACCGCCAGCGCCATCCCCAGGCCCAGTGGCTGGTCGCCGGCGGTGCCAGCCTGCTCGATCACGGCCGCTACCAGAGCCGGTTTCGCGAGGCCCTGCAAGCCAGCGGTCTGGCTGCCGATGTGCTGTTGGCCGGCACGATAGACGATGCCGACATGCCCGCGCTTTACCGCCTGGCCGACGGCTTGCTGATGCCGTCCCTGCGCGAGGGTTTCGGCCTTGCGGTGCTGGAGGCGCTGGCCAGTGGCACGGCCGTGGTGGTGTCGAACTGCGCGCCATTCACCGAATACCTCGATCAAGGCGACGCGCAGTTTGCCGACCCCTTGCAAGCGAACAGCATTGCCGAAGCGATGGATAACGCCTTGCTGCAAGCCAGGGTGGCGCTGCCGCCGGTCTGCCTGCGCTACGCATGGCCAGTCAGCGCTGCCCGCCACAGCGAACTTTATGCGGCGATCTACGCCACAGACCGAATTCAGGAGAACCCATGCCCGAAATGAACTTCGACGTGCGCTGGCCAGATGGTCGCGAAGAACGCTGCTACTCACCGTCGCTGGTGGTTCGAGAGCACCTGCAGGTCGGGGCCAGCTACCCGGTAGCGGAATTCATGCGGCGCACGAATGCGGCGCTGCAGATCGCCAGCGAACGTGTGCGGGCCAA
>JBFJZP010000752.1:0-1901 GCA_041622095.1 Burkholderiaceae bacterium
CATCCGCTGCACAAGCCGGTCGATCCGCGTGCGCCGCGCTTGTTCCAGATTGCCAAGGACAACGGATTTTCGGGCGACTACATCAGGCTCGAACAACTGATCTGCGCCGAAGCCGAGCGCCTGTCCGGCAAGATGCTGCCGGTCAACGCGACGGGTGCCATCGGTGCCATTTGCTGCGAACTCGGCTTGCCGTGGAAGATCGTGCGCGGCATCGGCGTCTTTGCGCGCGCGATCGGACTGGTGGGACATATCCTCGAAGAGAGCACCAATCCGATGGCAGTGGAGATATGGCAACGGGTGGAGGACGAGGCCACGGCGCACATCCGGCCCGGAGCCTGAGGCGTCAAAGGCCGCAGCATGAATGCCACGATCGAGATCCGGCCACCCTGCGGGATCCTCCGCAGCGACCGGGCCGCGGGCAGGCAGATCAAGGCCCGGCTTCGGGACCCGGGTCGCGACGCCCGCGTCCGTCATCCATCCGGAGGTAGTCGATGAGCGCCGAACGCAAACCGATGACACTGCACAGGCTGCGTGCGAAACACACCGCCGGCGAGAAGGTCGTGATGCTGACCTGCTACGACGCCAGTTTTGCACGCCTGGTCGATGCTGCGGGCGTCGACGTGATGCTGGTTGGCGATTCGCTCGGCATGGTGCTGCAGGGCCAACCAAGCACGGTACCGGTGTCGCTCGATGAGATGGCCTACCACACGCGGTGTGTCGCGCGCGGCAATACCCATGGGTGGATCGTCGGCGACCTGCCGTTCGGCTGCTACCACGAGTCGGTTGATCAGGCGATGCGCAGTGCAACGCGACTGATGCAAAGCGGCGCGCACATGATCAAGCTCGAGGGTGGCGGCTGGACCGCCGAGGTCGTGCGTTTTCTGGTCGAGCGCGGAGTCCCGGTCTGCGCGCATCTGGGCCTGACGCCGCAGTCCGTGCATGCGCTCGGTGGCTACCGCGTCCAGGGCGGTGACGCAGAGGCGGCGCAGACGCTGCATCGACATGCCGGCGAACTCGCCGACGCCGGTGCTGCGATGCTGGTGCTCGAGCTGATGCCGAGCGCGCTGGCTGCCGAACTGACTGCCGCGTTGCCGATCCCTGTAATCGGCATCGGTGCAGGCAATGGCTGCAGCGGCCAGGTGCTGGTTCTGCATGACATGCTGGGCATCACGCAGGGCAAGCTGCCACGTTTCGTGCGCAACTTCATGGCCGAGGGCGGCAGCATCGCTGACGCACTGCGTCGTTATGTCGACGCCGTCAGGGACGGCAGCTTTCCGGTCGAATCCGTTCACACCTACTGATACAGATCCGCATGCGCGTCATCCATCGCATTGCCGAACTGCGGCAGGCACTCGCCGGCTCCAGTGCAACCGCATTTGTTCCGACCATGGGCAACCTTCACGCCGGCCATCTGGCGCTGATCGAGCGCGCCAGGGAAGCCGGTGGTCCGGTGGTGGCGAGCATTTTTGTCAACCGGCTGCAGTTCGCGCCGCATGAGGACTTCGATACCTACCCGCGCACCCTGGAGCGCGACTGCGAGCTGTTGCGCAAGGTCGGCTGCGACTTCGTATTCGCGCCCAACGAAGCCGAGCTTTACCCGCAGCGACAGGTTTGCACCGTGCATCCGCCCGCAGCCCTCGCCGACATCCTCGAAGGCCATTTCCGCCCCGGTTTCTTCATCGGCGTGTGCACCGTGGTGCTGAAGCTGTTCAATTGCGTGCAGCCACGCTATGCGATATTCGGCAAGAAGGACTATCAGCAACTATTGGTGGTGCGCCAGATGGTCCGGCAACTGGCGCTGCCGATTGAAGTCATCGGTGCCGAAACCGCCCGCGCCGACGATGGTCTGGCGCTGTCGTCACGCAACGGCTACCTGGACGAGGTGCAGCGGGCGGAGGCGG
>JBFJZP010000753.1:0-1886 GCA_041622095.1 Burkholderiaceae bacterium
ACCGAGGCGATGCTGGCGCGCGGATGGGAGTTCATGTCGCACGGCCTGTACAACACGCGTTACCACTGGGGCCTGGACGAGGACGCGGAGCGCGCCGCCATCGAGCAGTGCCAGCAGATCCACCGCAGCGTGACCGGACGCGGCCTGCCCGGCTGGTTTTCGCCGGCCGCTTCCAATACGCTGCATACGCCGGACCTGGTCGCCGAGGCGGGCATCGGCTACCTGTGCGACCTGTACCACGACGACCAGCCCACGCCGGTCCGGGTACGCAGCGGCGAACTGTTCTCGTTGCCGTATTCGATGGAGATCAACGACAGCATCGCGTGGCGGCGCGGCCAGGAGGCGCCGGCGTTCGCGCAGAAGATCTGCGACGAGTTCGACGTCTTGTACGCCGAAGGTGCAACGCACGGCAAGGTGATGAACATCGCGGTGCATCCGTTCATCATGGGCCAGCCGCATCGTATAGAACACCTGGCCCGGGCGCTGGAATACGTGTTGTCGCACAGCGGTGTCTGGTGCGCCACCGGCTCCGACATCGTCAACCACTATCGCACCCATCTGCAGGCCATGCCAGCCGCAACAGCCGGGTCCCACGGCCCAGGGGAAGCACCGCCATGAATCAAACACCTTCCATCGACTACATCCGCGCCTACATGCCAGAGCGCTGCGTCGACGTCGCGCGCACCGCCTTGCTGATCATCGACATGCAATACGCGACCGGATCGCGCCAGGGTGCGCTGTCACGGACCTTGCAGGCGCAGGGCTCGACCCTCGGCAACTACCGCTTCGATCGCATCGAACAGCAGGTGCTGCCCCACACCCGGCAACTGCGCGACCGTTGCACCGCACTCGGCCGTCCGGTGCTGCATGTGACGGTTGGCGCGGCGCTGGCGGACGCGTCGGACGCGCCGATTCATATGCGCAAGCTGTTCGTCGAGTTCGCCAACCATGTCGGCAGCCGCGAGCACGAGATCCTGGACGAACTCAAGCCGCGCCCGGGCGAGCACGTGTTGCGCAAGACGACGATCGGCGCATTTGCGTCGACCAACGTCGACAGCCTGCTGCGTGCGCTCGGCTGCGAACAGCTCTACCTGTGCGGCATTTCCACCAACATGTGCGTCGAGACCACGGCACGCGAGGCGGCCGACCGGGGTTATCTGGTGACGCTGGTCGAGGACGCCTGCGGCACCACCCATGCCGACCTGCACGACGTCACGATGCGCAACTTCCAGCGCCTGTTCGGCCGCGTACGCTCGACCGATCAGGTGTTGGACGAGTTGACGATGCCGGTTGTCGCCTGAGGAGCCGCCATGCGCAAGATTCTGGTCATCGTGCCCTTCGTCATGTCACAGGACAACCTGTTGCTGCGCCAGCAGCAACTGAGCGGTCTGGAGTTCGGTCCGGACCTGCAATTCGAGTTTCGCACCGTCAAGGCCGGCCCGGCCAATTATTCGAGCCACCATGATTTCGTGCTGGCCGACGTGGCCAACTTCGAGGCCGGTTGCCGTGCCGGGCAGGAGGGCTTCGCCGCCGTGTGTATCGATACCATGAGCGACTCCGGTGTCGCCGCCCTGCGCTCGGTGCTTGACATACCGGTGTTCGGGCCGGGCAAGGTGTCCATGCTCGCTGCCCTGATGCTGGGCGACCGCTTCTCCATCCTGACCATGGCCAGCCGCTGGAAGCCGCTGTACAAGAAGGCGCTGGACGAACTCGGCCTGCATCACAAGTGTGCTTCTGTGCGCGCCATCGAGGTACCGCCGGACAACCAGGCCTTGCTCGCTGGCAAGGAAGACGAGGTGTTCCCGCTGCTCGAGCAGGCAGCGCACAAGGCGATCGATGAGGACGGAGCCGAGGTGTTGATCCTCGGCTCGACGACGATGCACCAG
>JBFJZP010000754.1:0-1884 GCA_041622095.1 Burkholderiaceae bacterium
ATGAACCGCTCCGGCATCACCGACCGTCTCATGAAATTTGCTGATGCGCTGGTCGGCTACCTGCGCGGCGGCATGGCCCACTCCAACATGGTCGCGTCGGTCATGTTCGCCGGCCTCAGCGGTGCGGCCACTGCCGACGCTGCGGCGTTCGGCAACACCCTGGTGCCTGCCATGGTCAAGAAGGGCTACACGCGGCCATTCGCCTGCGCGGTGACGGCTGCCGGATCCATCATCGGGCCGACGATTCCCCCGTCCAACCTGATGATCATCTATGGATCGTTGATGGGGGTGTCGATTGCCGGCTTGTTTGCCGCCGGCATCCTGCCTGGCCTGCTGATCTGCCTGGTTTGCATGGCGGTGGTACGCGGCATGGCCAACCGGCTGGGCTTGCCCAAGGCAGAAGGCGGCCCCAGCCTGCGCGGCATCTTCGTGGCGTTCAAGGATGGTTTTGCCGCGCTGGTGATGCCGGTGATGATCCTGGGCGCGATCCTGGGTGGCATCGCGACACCGACCGAGGCCGCGTCGGTGGCGGTGTTCTATGCACTGGTCATGGGCATGTTCGTCTACCGCAAGGTCAGCTGGAACGACCTGGTGGAAATGCTGATCCGCACCGCACGTATCACCGGCATCGTGTTCCTGATCATTGCGTCGGCATCGATCCTGGGTTGGTGGATGACCTTCCTGCAGTTGCCGCAAGCGATTGCTGCGGCATTCCTGGCCGTGTCCGACAACCCGGCGGTGATCGTGGCGCTGATCCTGGCGCTGCTGCTGTTCATCGGCATGTTCATGGACATCAATGCGTTGCTGATCATCCTGGCTCCGGTGCTGGCGCCATTGACGGTCACCATCGGCATGGACCCGGTGCATGCCGGCATCATGATCGTGCTGGCGCTCAATATTTCGCTGATGACGCCGCCGGTCGGTGCCTGCCTGTTCGTGCTGGCCTCGGTGACCGGGGAGCGCATCGAAAACATCGCCCGGTCCTTGTGGCCGTTCCTGCTGGCCGAAGTGGCAGTGTTGTTCCTGGTCGCCTATTGGCCGGATCTGACGCTGTTCGTGCCACGTGTTCTGGACCTGATCCAGTGATTCTTCGCGCGGTCCGGTTGCCGGATCGATTCCTCAACCCTTTGTCTCTCAACCCTCTAGCAAGGACCTTCACCATGAGCTTGTTCAAGAAATTCACCCTGTCTGCCGCCGCCGCGGTGCTGCTTGCCGCCGCGCCCGCATACGCCCAGAAAACGATGCGTATCGCCCACCTGAACCCGGAAAGCCCGTTCGAAAGCCACTCCGGCGCGATGGCGGCGGTGTTCAAGAATCTGGTCGAAACCGGTACCAACGGCAGCGTCAAGATCCAGCTCTTCCCGAACGGTCAACTGGGCAAGGACAACGAAGTGATTCAGCAGGTGCGCGACGGCATCGTCGAATCCACCATCTCCTCTTCAGGTGGCGTGGCGGCGCATTACAAGCTGGTCGGCGTGTTCGACATGCCCTTCGCCTTCCCGAATATCGCGGTCGCCGACCGGGTGATGGACATCAACAGCAGCTTCGGCAAGAAGATGTCGGCCGACCTGCAGGCAAAGACCGGACTGAAGGTTCTGGGCCTGCTCGACAGCGGCGGATTCTTCGCCATCAGCAACTCCAAGCGACCGATCAAGACCGCGGCCGACATGGCCGGCCTGCGTATCCGTACGATGACCCTGCCGACGCATGAGGCCACCGTCAAGTCGCTGGGCGGACAACCCACCCCGCTGCCGTGGGCCGAGGTCTATACCTCGCTGCAGACCGGCGTCGCGGACGGCCAGATGAACCCGATCCCGATCATTGCCTTCGCCAAGTTCGACGAGGTGCAGAAGTACCTGTCGATCACCAACCATGTGATCACGC
>JBFJZP010000755.1:0-1872 GCA_041622095.1 Burkholderiaceae bacterium
TATCTTTCAAATAGTTCAAACGTCAGTGGTCAGGACGTGGTTGCGTACGCTGCACTTCGCTGATCGCGCTTCAGTTAAATGCCGCAACGTGGCCGCGATCCTAGAAGGAACCGCGCAACGGTTCAATCTTGAACATTGAATCAACACACAAATTGATGGGCTGCCGCGTGACACGCGGCGCTGGGGCGGTCAGGCCGGCGTGTCGCCAGGCTTGGCCCGTACCGGCTGCACATCGACGTACCTGGCACGTGGCCGCAGCAGCGTTGCCGCGGCACGTTGCTCCTGGACATGGGCCACCCACCCTGCCATGCGCGAAAGAACAAACAGCACCGGCGGCAACTGGCGCGACAGGCCCATCGCCCGTGACAGCACCACAATGGCGAGTTCCTGGCGCGGCAGCATGCTAAATTCAGCCTGCATCCGATCGATGAACCGGTGAATGGCACGTGCCTGTGGGCCCTGGTTCTGGCGGGCGCGCGCCAGCGCGAGCAACTGCATCGCACGTGGATCGCCCTTCGGGTAAACCGGATGATTGAAGCCGGGTACCAGCTGGCCTTGCGCCAGCAACCGGGCGGCACGGCGCATCATCTCCGGCGTCGTGCTGGCTTGCCCCAGCAGGCTCTCAACCCGTTCATACAGGCGCCCTACCTCCATGCCGGAAGTCGCGCACAAGGCACTGGCCAGGCATCCATGCAAGGTGCCACCAGCCGACGCAACCACCCGCGCACCCAGAGTGCCGGGCGACAACTCATGGTCAGCCAGCAGGATCAGGATCGCCTGCAGGGCAGCCTTGTTATCGTCGACCGGATCCAGCGCCAGCGCGCGCATCAGCAGCGACACCATGGATTCGCCGGCGCGCTGCGCCACGTAACGTCGATCCCGACCCAGATACCCGCAGCAACAGAACAAGGACTGCATGATCTCGCGCGCAGCAGGCAACATGCGGCCGCGCGACACCCGCTCAGCGACGGACCCGCGCCGTGACCCCAGCAGCAATACCACGCTGGCAAACGTTTCAAGCACGTTTCCGCTACCGTGCAGAGTCTGCAGGACAGGGCCCACGGCGTGCATCTTCAGCGCCGGCCGATGCACAGCCCAACATATCGACAGCGACGGCAACTGGCCGCTCCACAACAGCTCGGCCACCGCCTCGAAACTTGCGCCGTCCGACACCAGTTTCGCCGCCAGATGACCACGGTAGGACGGACCTTGCGGCGTGATGTCGGTGATCGAGGACGAGAATATGGGCTCACCCCAGTTCATGGCAGAAGCCGCCACCGCGCCGTGCCCGGAACGGGCCTGCGCGCGCATATTCAGCCGTGACAGATCATCGCGAAGATAGAGCTTGTCTTTCTGGCCCGGCTGCGCGATGCTGCGCAGCCAACCTCGGCTGACGTATGCATAAAGCGTCTGTTGCCGCACACCAAGCAAACGCATGGCCTCGGCGCGCGTTGCATAGTCCTTGCGCAACGCCGATGGTTCAACAAGGGTCAGGCCTTCATTCGAACCAATTGGCCGGTTCGTCACGTTCGTCGCCGATCAGTTATCCAGATCAACATCGCCCAGGCGCTTGATCCACAGGTTCCACGAACGCGGAATTTGCCCGTCGTTCATGTCCGATGACAACCTGGCCTCCGCCTCATTGAGAAAGGTGATGTCGCCCAGTCCCTGGGCCGCAAGCTGGAGCTTGGCATTGACCTCGGTGTAGATGGCCCGATAGACCACCTGCTCGATCGATGTGCCAACCACCGTCGAACCATGGCCGCGCATCAGTACGCAGGTATGGCCGCCCAGCGACCTGGCCAGCGCCTCGCCCAGGTAAGAGCTGCGGATCAACATGTCGGTGTCGCCCGCCGCGTCGCGGATCTCGAA
>JBFJZP010000756.1:0-1865 GCA_041622095.1 Burkholderiaceae bacterium
ATCGGGTGCCACCACATTCGACGCCAGTCCGCGCACCCGCACCAACTCCAGCACGCGTTCGATGCCCATGCCCCAGCCAACCGCCGGTGTCGGTTTGCCGCCCAGCACCTCGAACAGGCCGTCATAACGACCGCCGCCGCACAAGGTGCCCTGGGCGCCGAGTTCGTCGGTGACGAACTCGAATACGGTGTGGCTGTAGTAGTCCAGCCCGCGCACCGCGCGCGGGTTGACGCTCCATGGCACGCCGCTGGCGGTCAGCAGGGTCTGCACCGTCTCGAAGTGCGCCAGCGAGGCTTCGCCCAGGAAGGACAGCAGTTGCGGCGCCTGCGCGACGATCTCCTGCATTGCCGGGTTCTTGGTGTCCAGGATGCGCAGCGGATTGCTGTGCAGACGGCGCTGCGCATCGGCGTCGAGCAAGTCGGCATGGCGCTCGAAATGAGCGATCAAGGCCAGGCGGTGCTGCTGGCGTTCCGCCGGCAGCCCCAGGCTGTTGAGTTCGACCCGGATGCCGGGCAGGCCCAAACGCGCCAGCAGGTGCGAAGCCAGCACAATCAGTTCGGCATCGACCTCCGGCCCGGCAAAACCCAGCGCCTCGGCGCCGACCTGGTAGAACTGGCGATAACGGCCCCGCTGCGGCCGCTCGTGCCGGAACATCGGCCCGACGTAATACAGCCGCTTGCCGCCGTCGTAGGTCAGGTTGTGCTCGATCGCCGCGCGCACCACGCCAGGGGTGTTCTCCGGACGCAGCGTCAGGTGTTCGCCATTGAGCCGGTCTTCGAACGAGTACATCTCCTTCTCGACGATGTCGGTGGTCTCGCCGGTGCCTTTGACGAACAGCTGCGTGTACTCGACGATCGGCGTGCGGATACTGCCGTAGGCATAGCTGCCCATCACCTCGCGCACATGCTGCTCGAACCATTCCCATTGCGCCGACTCCGGCGGGAAGATGTCGTTCATGCCCTTGACGGCGGCAAGCTTGCCGACCCGGGACTGGTCCTGTGGTTTCACCATGCTTGTTGTATTCAGGCCGAGGCGGAAGTTGCCGGCTGGCCACCAAAACGTTTTTCGATGTAGTTCTCGACCACAGCCTGGAAATCACGCGCGATCGCGTCGCCACGCAGCGTCATGCGTTTCTCGCCGTCGATGAAGACCGGTGCAGCCGGCGCCTCGCCGGTACCGGGCAGGCTGATGCCGATGTCGGCATGTTTGCTTTCACCGGGACCATTGACGATGCAACCCATCACCGCCACCTTCATGCGCTCGACGCCGGGGTATTTCTCGCGCCACACCGGCATCTGGGCACGCAGGAAGTCGTCGATCTGCTGCGTCAGTTCCTGGAACGTGGTGCTGGTGGTGCGACCGCAGCCGGGACAGGCGGTGACGCTGGGCACGAAGGCGCGCACGCCCAGTGCCTGCAGGATCTCGGAGGCCACCACCACTTCCTGGGTGCGGGCCTCGCCCGGGGCCGGCGTCAAGGACACGCGAATCGTGTCGCCGATACCTTCTTGCAACAAGATGGCCAGCGCCGCCGAGGACGCCACGATACCCTTGGCACCCATGCCGGCTTCGGTCAGCCCGAGATGCAGTGCGTAGTCGCAGCGCTGCGCCAGTGCGCGGTAGACCGCCACCAGGTCCTGCACGCCGCTGACCTTGCACGACAGGATGACCTGGTCGGGATTCATGCCCATGTCGCGCGCCTGGTCGGCGGAGCCGACGGCCGAGCGGATCAGTGCTTCGTACATCACCGACTTCGCGTCCCAGGGCCGGGCCCGGGCGGCGTTGTCGTCCATCAGGCGCGCCAGCAGTTCCTGGTCCAGGCTGCCCCAGTTGACGCCGATACGCACCGGCTTGTCCCAGCGCATGGC
>JBFJZP010000757.1:0-1864 GCA_041622095.1 Burkholderiaceae bacterium
ATCGAGCGCATGCAGGCTGCCGGTGCGCCCCAGTCCGCACACCGACTCGTCGGCGATCAGCAACACGCCATACCGGTCGCACAAGCTGCGCACACCCTGGAAATAACCCGGCACCGGCGGCGCGGCGCCCAGCGCCATGCCGGCAACCGGCTCGAGACAGATGCCGATCACGGTGTCCGGACCCAGGCGCAGCAACTCGGCCTCGATTTCACGCAGCAGGCGCTGGCCGTATTGCATCGGCGACTCGTCGTCGCGCCGGCCGCGGTAGGCATGACACGGCGCAACCTGGCTGACGCTGAGCAGCAAAGGCGCAAACACCGCGCGCAGGGTCGCTGCGCCGCCCAGGGACAGCGCACCGAGCGAGTTGCCGTGATGGCTTTGGCGTCGCGCAATGAAATGGCGGCGTTGCGGCTGGCCGATGCCGACGCAGTATTGCCGCGCGATGATCATGGCCGACTCCATGACCTGCGCCGCACCGTCGACGAAGAAGACGCGCGACATGCCGCGTGGCGCATGCTGCACCAGCCATTCGGCCAGCTCTTCGCCCACCCGGGTCGTCAGGTAACCGGCATCGACATGGTCGACACGCATCAGCTGGCGCGCCATCGCATCGAGGACTTCCGGATGGTTGTGCCCCAGGCAGGCAGCCGAAGCACCGCCGATCACATCGAGATACACCTTGCCGGTGCGGTCGCTGACGCTCAGGCCATGGGCCGACACCGCCTCTGGCAGATGCGAACGCAACCGTCGGTGCAGGGGATGCGACATGCCGGAATCCTACACGCGCACGACCTTGCTGGGTACACCACGAACCTGCATCCGCGGGGCAATATGCCGATTTCTCACGCCTGTTGCCAGTCGACGCCGCCGCAGAGTGCGGTATCGTCGCGCATCTGTCGTCCCACCTCGGCCGGTGTGCCGGCGCCATGTGCTGCCGCACGGCCATCGACTGATTCACACCATGGCTGAACCCTTGAAGAACCAGTTAGGCGCCGACGTGCCGCCCTCGATTGCGGCAATGATTCGGGCGGTCCATCCGGCGTTTCCGGCGCAGTCATTCGTGGCCGACTGCCTGGACGGCTATGCGCAGCGCGCGCTGATGCCGCGTGCACGCCATATCGCCGACATGATGTACCGGCACCTGCCGCAGGACTTTCCGGGGGCGGTGGCGATCCTGGTGGCGTCGGCGTCGCAGCCGGTGGCTCGCGTCGTCGGCTCGGGCATGGCCGGCTTCCTGTTCATGCCCCACATGTTCTACATCGCGCAGCAGGGGCTTGCGCATTTCGAGCCGTCGATGCAGGCCATGCATGCGCTCACGCAGCGCTTCACCGCGGAGTTCGCGATCCGGCCGTTCCTTCTGCACCACACCGCGCGCACGCTGGCACGGCTGGAGCAGTGGAGCCGCGACCCGAGCGAACACGTGCGCCGCCTGGTCTCCGAAGGCACGCGGCCGCGGCTGCCCTGGGCGCCTCGGCTGCCGATGTTCCAGCACGACCCGCAACCGGTGCTGCGCCTGCTCGAGCACCTCAAGGACGACCCCTCGGCCTACGTGCGCCGCTCGGTCGCGAACAGCCTCAACGACATCGGCAAGGACCATCCGCAGCTGCTGATCGACACGGCCCGGCGCTGGCTGATGGCGGCCTCGCCCGAACGCGAATGGGTGGTGCGCCATGCCTTGCGCTGGGCGGTCAAGCGCGGAGACGCCGGCGCGCTCGACGTGCTCGGCTTCGGTGCCCGGGCACGGGTGCGCGTCGACGAGACCTTCATCCGGCCCGACCGGGTGCCGCTGGGCGGCACCGTGCAGCTGGCGTTCGTGCTGCACAGCACCGTGGGCCGGACCCAGCCGCTGCTGGTCGACCTGAAG
>JBFJZP010000758.1:0-1864 GCA_041622095.1 Burkholderiaceae bacterium
GCCAGTGCGGCCAGGGTGTCGCCGGCCTCCATGTAGCGCAGGTAATCGAGTACCAGGCGCTTGTTCGCTGAAGTTTCCATCCTGGCCTCCATTAGCGGCGGAACAGCATGCTGACGAGGAACATCACCAGCTTGAGGTTGAGCAGGCTGAAGCCGCCGCGCATTTCCTGCGGGCGCAACTGGGCGGTGATCGGCATGGCACCGAAGGCGGTGCCCTTGAGCACCAGTTGGCCGCCGTCGCGCTCCAACGCTTCGATTTTCATCAATTCGCTGCCATCGGGGGAATAGAGTTTCATCAGGCCACCTTGTTGAATTTGCCGAAGTTCATCTTGAGGTCGTCGAACATGCGCATGGCTGTGGCACGACCTGCACCGAACACGCCACCGCCCGGATGCTGGAACGGCCCGACCAGGTAGAAACGCTCGACGCCTGGTACGGTGTTGCGGCCCAAGTCTGGCGTCGGCCGGTGTGCGCCGAACTGGTGCTGGTAGCCGGCAATGCCATGCAGGTCGCCACGCTGGAAGCTCGGCGAGGTGCGTTGCATGTCCAGCGGTGTGTCGACGTGCTTGGCGATGATCAGGTTGCTGTCGAGGTTGTGGAAGAACGGGCTCATGCGCTCCAGCAGTTCTTCTGCATAGGCGTCCTTGATCTCGTCCCAGTACTGCGGTGCGTGCTGGCCGACCTGGAACGGCACATAGGCCCAGGCGTGCATGGTGGCTTTTCCCGCTGGCGCGCGGCTGGGGTCGAGATTGGTCGGCGAGGCCAGGGCCAGCAGCGGATCGCGCGGCAATTGGCCGTAGCGCACGTCGTCGAAGGAGCGGCGGAAACGATTGAGGTCGACCGCCAGCAACTCGATGAAGGCGGCCTGGTCGACGTGGTCACCGGCCTTGAAGCGCAGCTTCTCATTGAGCGCGGCGTGGATGGTGATGCAGGCGCAGGGCGAGGTCTGGGTGCGCTCGGCGCGCTCGAACACCTGCGGGGCAACACCGGTGTCGTCGAGGAAACTGCGTAGCAGGTGCGGGTGGATGCCGCCGATCACCGCGTCTTTGGCCTCGAATACCCGCCCGTCATGGGTGCGCACGGCGCTGGCACGGCCGGCACGGGTTTCGATCTTGGCCACGTCGACCGAGGCCAGCACTTCGCCGCCGTGGTCCTCAATGCAGCGGATCAGCGCCGCCGTCAGCGCGCCGCTGCCGCCGACCGGGATGCCGATGCCGTATTTCTCCATGAAGCCGAGGAACATGAACAGGCTGATGCCCGAACCGAGTTCCTCCGGGCTGGCCAGGTTCTCGCCGACCATGCGCGCGAAGTGAAGGCGGGTTTTCTCGTGCTCGAACCACTCGCAGATGATTTCCCAGCTGCTTTTCATCATGGTGGCGAACATTTCCCGGCCTTCCGGGCTCTGGTCCATCATGGCGAACTGCGCGCCCATGGGCACAGGGGCGGAATACAGGGTGCCGATCAGCATCGGTAGGTAGTGCGCGGCTATGGCGGAGAACTTCAGGTAAGCCTCGGCATCCTTTTGCGAAAATTTGGCCAGTTCCTGGTAATTCTTCTGCCGGTCGCGATACAGGCTCAGGCTGGTGCCGTCTTCGAACACAGAGATCAGCGGCACTTCCGGGTAGAGGTATTGCAGACCGTACTTGCTCAGCAGGCCCAGTTCGTCATTGCGGATCAGCGGGTTGGCCTGGATGAAAATGTGGCCGACGCTGTGCTGGTCGTGACGAAAGCCCGGCACGGTCAGCTCGCGGGTGACCACGCCGCCGCCGAACCAGGCGTTACGCTCCAGTACCAGAACCTTTTTGCCGGCAGCCGCGAGGTAGGCGGCGGCGACCAGACCGTTGTGGCCGGAGCCCACGGCGACA
>JBFJZP010000759.1:0-1861 GCA_041622095.1 Burkholderiaceae bacterium
CGCTCAAGGCGGCCAGCCTGGCGCGCGGATTCTCCGGTGTGCGCGAGGAGGTGATCGACACCATCGTGGCGGTCGCCAATGCCGGCCTGGTGCCCTGGGTTCCGGCGCGGGGGTCGGTCGGCGCGTCCGGTGACCTGGCGCCGCTGGCCCACATGACGCTGGCATTGATGGGCGAGGGCAGCATGCTGCAGGACGGCCGGGCGGTCGCCGCGTTGCCGGCCTTGCAGCAGGCTGGTATCGCGCCGCTGACGCTGGGGCCGAAGGAAGGCCTGGCCTTGATCAACGGCACGCAGACCTCGACCGCGCTGGCGCTGCATGGCCTGCTGGCGTTCGAGCCGGTGCTCGAGGCGGCGCTGGTAATCGGCGCCTTGACGGTGGACGCGGCGCGCGGCAGCGACGGCCCGTTCGATCCGCGCATCCATGCCTTGCGTGGTCAGCCGGGCCAGATCGACGTGGCACAGTATTACCGCAGCCTGCTGGCGGGCAGCGAGATCCGCCATTCGCACCTCGACGGCGACGACCGGGTGCAGGATCCGTACAGCCTGCGCTGCCAGCCGCAGGTGGTTGGCGCCTGCCTGGACAGTCTGCGCCATGCGGCCCTGGTGCTGGTGCGCGAAGCCAATGCGGTGACCGACAATCCGCTGGTGTTCGCGCAGGACGGCGCGATGGTCTCCGGCGGCAACTTCCACGCCGAACCGGTGGCATTGGCCGCCGACGCGATGGCGCTGGCGATTGCCGAAGTGGGCGCCATCGCCGAGCGGCGGATCGCGATGCTGATCGACAGCGGCGTGTCGCGCCTGCCGCCATTCCTGACCGCGGACGCCGGGCTGAACAGCGGCTTCATGATCGCGCATGTCACTGCCGCGGCGCTGGCGTCCGAGAACAAGTCGCTGGCGCATCCGGCCAGTGTCGACAGCCTGCCGACCAGTGCCAACCAGGAGGACCATGTGTCGATGGCCACGTTTGCGGCACGGCGGCTGCAGGACATGATTGCCAACACCGCACATATCCTGGCCATCGAGTGGCTGGCCGCGGCCCAGGGCATCGAGTTCCTGCGCCCCTTGCGCAGCTCGGCCGCGCTGGAGCAGGCCCATGCGCTGCTGCGCGAACAGGTGCCGGCGCTCGGGCAGGACCGTTACCTGGCGCCGGACATCGCACACGCCAACACGCTGGTGCGCAACGGATCGCTGTCGACGATTTTTCGATCCTTGTCGGATCTGCCGACCCTTTGGGTGGCGATCTGACGATCGGCCCGGTGTGCTGGGTGTCCGGCGCCGTGCCAGCCGATGCGGGCAGGCGCGGCCTGCGCTGCTGCCGTTGTATGCCGGAGACAGTGGCGCATCCACAATAGCCTGCGGGCGCATGGGCGCGGCCCGGTCGATGATAGTATTTGCCGGCAAAGGTTGCGCGTCCACAAGCGGGCCGGTAGTTCCGACGGAACCACCGAGTCTTTCCGATCCGGGGAGGGCCGACAGCTGTCGGTGATTTCCCTGGACGGTGGCAACCGGCCAACCGGGAGTGTGCGTTGATGCGTATGTCGATCAGGCGGCAGGTGCGCCCATTGCGGCATTGGCCATGGGCCGACCGGCGTTGAGCTGAAGCGTCCATGGGCGGACAACCGACATCTCGCAGCACAGCATTGCCGGGACTGGGCCGTCGTTCGGTCCGGCAGCAGCTGGCCATCCTGGTACTGGTGGCGACCTTGCCGCTGTTCTTCTTGTCGATCTGGCAGTTGTTGCAGGGGCGCGATCATGACCGTGCAGTGGCACTCGAACGGGTGGCGCTGCTGGTGGACGGCACCTTCAACCGCTTGCAGTCCAGCCTGTCCGACTATGCCGGCACCTTGGCGATCATCGCCAGC
>JBFJZP010000760.1:0-1856 GCA_041622095.1 Burkholderiaceae bacterium
GGCCGAGCTGGACCCGCAGGATGTGCGCCTGCAGCTGGAGGCGACCCGTGCGCAAGTGGCGGCGGCCGAGGCCAATCTGCACCTGGTGCGCGCCGAGCGTGATCGCTACAAGAAGCTGCTCGACCGCCAGCTGGTCAGCCGCTCGCAGTACGACAACGCCGAAAACCTCTACCGTTCCGGCGCAGCACGGCTGAAGCAGATCAAGGCGGAATTCGATGTAGCCAACAACCAGGCCGGTTATGCGGTGCTGCGCGCGTCGCAGGATGGCGTGATCGCCCGGCGCATGGTCGAGGTCGGCCAGGTCGTGGCGGCGGGGCAGAGCGTGTTCACCCTGGCGGCCGATGGCGAGCGCGAAGTGTCGATCAGCCTGCCGGAACAAGCCTTCGAACGTTTCAAGGTCGGTCAGGCCGTGACGGTTGAGTTGTGGTCGCAGCCGGATCAGCGTTTCCCCGGGCGGATTCGCGAGATGTCACCGGCGGCCGACCCGCAGTCGCGCACCTTCGCCGCGCGCGTGGCCTTTACCCAAGGTGAGGTACCCGCCGAGCTGGGCCAGAGTGCGCGGGTATTTATCGCCCATAACGGTGAGGCGCCGCTGGCGGTGCCATTATCGGCGCTGACCGCGGAGCAGGGTCGACCCTATGTCTGGGTGGTCGATCCGCAAACCTCGACCCTGAAGCGCACGCCGGTGCGTATCGGCGCCTATGGCGAGAAGCTGGTGCCAGTGCTGGAAGGCCTGCAGGCGGGCGATTGGGTGGTCGCCGCCGGCGTGCAGGTGCTGCGCGAAGGCCAGCAGGTGCGTCCGGTGGATCGCGACAACCGCGCGGTCAAACTAGCGGCTAAGGAGTAGTCTCGATGGGCTTCAACCTTTCCGCCTGGGCGCTGAACAACCGCCAGATTGTCCTCTATATCATGCTGCTGCTGGGTATCGTCGGGGCCATCTCCTATACCAAGCTGGGTCAGAGCGAAGACCCGCCTTTCACCTTCAAGGCCATGGTGGTGCGCACCAACTGGCCGGGCGCGAGTGCCGAGGAAGTCTCGCGCCAGGTCACCGAACGCATCGAAAAGAAGGTGATGGAAACCGGCGACTACGACAAGATCATCTCCTTCTCGCGCCCGGGTGAATCGCAGGTGACCTTCGTCGCTCGCGACTCCATGCACTCGGTGGATATTCCCGAGCTGTTCTATCAGGTGCGCAAGAAGATCGGCGACATTCGCCACACCTTGCCCCAGGACATCCAGGGGCCGTTCTTCAACGATGAGTTCGGCACCACCTTCGGCAATATCTATGCGCTGACCGGCGAGGGCTTCGACTACGCGGTGCTCAAGGACTACGCCGACCGCATTCAGCTGCAGCTGCAGCGGGTCAAGGATGTCGGCAAGGTCGACCTGCTCGGTCTGCAGGACGAGAAAATCTGGATCGAGCTGTCCAACACCAAGCTTGCGACGCTCGGTCTACCGCTGGGCGTGGTGCAGCAGGCGCTGAATGAGCAGAACGCGGTGGCGGCGGCCGGCTTCTTCGAGACCGGTTCGGATCGCGTGCAGCTGCGGGTCACCGGGCGTTTCGAGTCGGTCGAGCAGATTCGCAATTTTCCGATTCGGGTAGCCGATCGCACCTTCCGCATCGGCGATGTGGCCGAGGTGACGCGCGGTTTCAACGACCCACCCGCACCGCGCATGCGCTTCATGGGTGAGGACGCCATTGGCCTGGCAGTGTCGATGAAAGGCGGCGGTGACATCCTGGTGCTGGGTGAGGCGCTGGAAGGCGAGTTCGCCCGCTTGCAGGAAACCCTGCCGGCCGGCATGCAGCTGAGCAAGGTGTCGGATCAGCCGGCGGCGGTGAAAACCGGGGTTGGCGA
>JBFJZP010000761.1:0-1853 GCA_041622095.1 Burkholderiaceae bacterium
CCAGCCGTTCCAGGCCCATGCCGGTGTCGACACACGGCGCCGGCAGCTTGACCAGGCTGCCGTCGGCCTGCATGTCGAACTGCATGAACACATGGTTCCAGATCTCGATGAAACGGTCGCCGTCCTCGCCCGGGCTGCCCGGCGGGCCGCCGGGAATCTCCGGGCCGTGGTCGTAGAAGATCTCGCTGCACGGGCCGCAGGGGCCGGTATCGGCCATCATCCAGAAGTTGTCGGATGCGTACTTCTTGCCCTTGTTGTCGCCGATGCGGATCACGCGCTCTGGCGCCAGGCCGATCTCCTTCGTCCAGATGTCATAGGCCTCGTCGTCGTCGATGTAGACGGTGGCAAGCAGCCGCTCCGGCGGCAGCTTGTAGACCTGGGTCAGCAGTTCCCAGCCCCACTTCAGGCTGTCGCGCTTGAAATAGTCGCCGAAACTCCAGTTGCCCAGCATCTCGAAGAAGGTGTGGTGGCGCGCGGTGTAGCCGACGTTCTCCAGGTCGTTGTGCTTTCCACCGGCACGCAGGCAGGCCTGCACCGACGCGGCGCGCACATAGGAGCGCTTGTCCGTGCCCAGGAATACGTCCTTGAACTGCACCATGCCGGAGTTGGTGAACATCAGCGTCGGATCGTTGCCGGGCACCAGCGGGCTGGACGCCACCACGGTGTGGCCCTTGGAGGCAAAGAAATCCAGGAAGATCTGGCGGATGTCGGCAACAGAAGCGGCAATGGTGGTCATGAACGTGGGGCGAAAGACGGAAGCAGGACAGGCGCTGCGGATGCAATGCGCCACCCTGCGGGCCAGGTTGAAAGGCCCGGCGATTTTACCCGGCTGCGCTGGAACCGCGGCGTACACACCCCGCTCGCGCCTGTGCCATCATCCGCCAGGCCATGACCACAACCCCCGCTGCCGCCACAACCCGTTCGCCGCCCTGGGTCGAATCCGTCTATGAGCGCCTGGCCGCGGACACCGACGGGCGGGTCTGCAAGGCGATCGCCGATGAAGCCTGCCGGGAAGCGCCGGGCAACTTCCTGCGCATGCTGCTGTCCAATGTCGCAAGCCAGGTGGCCGACAGTCTGGCCAGCGCCAAGACCACGCTGCCCTGGCTGATGCTGCACCTGGGCGCGCCGGCCTGGATGGCGGCCACGCTGGTGCCGATCCGCGAGTCCGGTGCGATGTTGCCGCAATTGCTGCTCGGCGCCATGGTGCGCAAGCTGGCGCTGCGAAAGTGGGTCTGGGTCGGCTGCGCGCTGGCCCAGGCGGCATGCCTGGCCGCGCTGGCCTGGACGGCCCTGCAACTGCAAGGCGCCAGCGCCGGCTGGGTGGTGCTGGCCTTGCTGACGCTGTTCAGCCTGGCACGCGCAGGCTGCTCGATCGCCTACAAGGATGTGCAGGGCAAGACCATTCCCAAGACCCGCCGTGGCCGCCTGTCGGGCTGGATTGCGGCCGTCTCCGGCGCACTGGCGATGCTGGTCGGACTGACGCTGGGCGCCCTGCCGGATACCGGGTCGGCCTGGATGTATGCCGGGCTGTTCCTGCTGGGCGCCACGGCCTGGGCCCTGGCGGCATGGGTGTTTGCCGGCATCCGGGAATTCGAGGGCGCCACGTCGGGCGGCATCTCCGGCGGTGCCCTGGCCTTGCAGCAACTCGCACTGCTGCGCGACGATGCACCTTTTCGCCGGTTCGTGGTCGCGCGGGCACTGGCCATGGGTTCGGCACTGGCCGCCCCTTTGTATGTGGCGCTTGCGCGCGACGCCTTGGGTGGCGCGATCACGCTGCTGGGCCTGTTCATCGCGATCGAGGGCCTGGCCGGCGTGCTCAGCTCGCCGCTGTGGGGCCGCTGGGCCGATCGGTC
>JBFJZP010000762.1:0-1852 GCA_041622095.1 Burkholderiaceae bacterium
GAGGAGTGTTCCGATGTTCCCGAAAAACACCTGGTATGTCGCCTGCGCGTCGGACGAAATCGATGTCAAGCCGCTGGGCCGCACGATCTGCAACGAGCGGGTCGTCTTCTATCGTGGCCTGCAGGGCAAGGTCGCGGCGCTGGAAGACTTCTGCCCGCACCGCGGCGCGCCGCTGTCGCTGGGAACCGTGTGTGAAGGCAACCTGGTCTGCGGTTACCACGGCCTGACCATGGGTTGCGACGGCAAGACGGTGTCGATGCCCGGCCAGCGTGTCCGCGGCTTCCCGGCCATCCGCAGCTTTCCGGTCCAGGAGCGTTACGGCTTTGTCTGGATCTGGCCCGGCGCGGCCGATCAGGCCGATCCGGCCCTGATTCCGCAGATGGAGTGGCACGACAACCCGGCCTGGGCGTATGGCGGCGGCCTGTACCACGTCAAGGCGGACTACCGGCTGATGGTCGACAACCTGATGGACCTGACGCACGAGACCTATGTGCATGCGAGCAGCATCGGCCAGCAGGAGATCGACGAGACGCCGTGCAAGACAAGCACCGACGCGGACACCGTGGTCACCAGCCGCTTCATGGAGAACATCCAGGCGCCGCCGTTCTGGAAGGCGGCACTGCGCGCCAACCATCTTGCCGACGATGTGCCGGTCGACCGCTGGCAGATCTGCCGCTTCACGCCGCCGAGCCACATCATGATCGAGGTCGGAGTCGCACATGCCGGCCTTGGCGGCGTCGACGCGCCGAACGAACACAAGGTCTATGCGGTGGTCGTCGACTTCATCACGCCGGAGACCGACACCAGCATGTGGTACTTCTGGGGCATGGCGCGCAAGTTCAATCCGGGCGACAAGGCGCTGACCGCGCAGATCCGCGAAGGCCAGGGCAAGATCTTCAGCGAAGACCTGGAGATGCTCGAACGCCAGCAACGCAACCTCAGCGCCCATCCCGAGCGCAAGGTCCTGAGCCTGAACATCGACGCCGGCGGCGTGCAGTCGCGCAAGATCATCGAGCGCATCATCGCGGCGGAACAGGCTGGTGCACAGGCCGTTCCGTCATGACCGCGCCGGCCACCCTGCTCGCGGTCAAGGTCGCCCGCAAATGGTCGGAGGCGCAGGACGTCTGCGCGCTGGAGTTGGTGCCGGTCAGCGGCGCCTTGCCGGCCTTCAGTGCCGGCGCGCATATCGACCTGCAGTTGCCGGGTGCCGACGGTCCGCTGGTACGCCAGTATTCGCTGTGCAATGCGCCGGGCGCCACCGATCGCTACCAGATCGCGGTGTTGCGCGAGCCCGACTCGCGCGGCGGATCGCTGGCAGTTCACGACACGGTGGCCGAGGGCGACACCCTGCATATCAGCGCACCAAACAACCACTTTCCGCTGGCCGAGGGCGCGCCCTTTCACCTGCTGCTGGCCGGCGGCATCGGCATCACGCCGCTGCTGGCGATGGCGGAGCAGCTGGCACGCGACGGCAAACCCTTCGCCTTGCACCATGCGACCCGATCGGCTGAACGCACGCCATTCCTGAAGCACCTGGGCACATGCGCCTTCGCCGCACAAGTCCACCACCATTGCAGCGCGCAGGGGGCGGAACAGCGGCTGGACATCGATGCGACCTTGCGCGGCGCTCCGGCCGGCAGCCACCTGTATGTCTGTGGACCGCAGGCCTTCATCGATGCCGCGCTCGCCAGCGCCCATGCGCTGGGCTGGGACGACACGCGGCTGCACCGCGAGTACTTCGCGGCCACCCCGGTGGCCAGCGCCGGCGACAGCGGCTTCGAGATCGAGATTGCCAGCACCGGCCGGGTGATCCCGGTGTTGCCGGCGCAAACCGCCTTGCAGGCGCTGAACA
>JBFJZP010000763.1:0-1851 GCA_041622095.1 Burkholderiaceae bacterium
CCCCTTCTCCCAGGACGTGCGCGCCGGTGTCATCGACGACGTCAATCGCTACGGCATGCAGATCGTGATCGACGACAAGCTGCCGAAGGAACTCAACGACATGGCCGCGACCCTGACCAAGGTCAAGGCCCTGCGGCCGGACATCCTGGTGGTTTCCGGGCACTCCAAGGGCGCCGCCACGGCGGTGCGCCAGATCGCGGAAATGCGCGTGGACGTGCCGATGGTGGCCATGACGCACTGTGATTCGGCCGACATCATCGGCAAGTTCGGCAAGGACGCGGAGTACACGCTGTGCGCATCGCAGTGGGCACCGACCCTGACCTACCGCGACGGTTGGTTCGGCAGCGCCGGCGACTACGCGGTGCTGTTCGAAAAGACCTTCGGCTATGCGCCGCCCTACCAGGCCGCCGAGTCCACGGCCTCGGTGTTGACCTTCGTCGACGCCTTCCAGCGCGCCGGCAGCCTGGACCCGGACGAGGTGCGCGACGCACTGGCGGCGACCGACATGCAGACCATGTACGGCAACATCAAGTTCGACGACACCGGCAAGAACATTGCCAAGCCCATGGTTCTCTACCAAGTGCTCGACGGCGAGTTCAAGGTCGTGGCACCGACCAAGTGGGCCGCCACCAAGATGGTTCACCCGCGCCCGACCTGGTCGATGCGCCTGTCACAGCGTTGACGTTGCGCGCCTCGGCGTGACTGGCGTGCCGGATCCGCCCGGCGGGCGGGTCCGGCGCCTCCCGCATGGATAACATTCAACTTCTGGTGCAGGCACCGGCGCTCAACGTGCAGCTGTTGCTGGACGGGGTGCTGATCGGTGCCATATTCGCGCTGGCCGCCTACGGCATGGCCCTGGTCTGGGGCGTGATGAACGTCATCAACGTGGCCCAGGGCGAGTTCGTCATCCTGGGTGGTTACGTGGCCGTGTTCCTGGGACAGGCCGGGATCCACCCGATCTTCGGCGTGCCCCTGGCGGCGGTGGTGCTGTTCGCGGTCGGCTGGCTGCTGTACCGGGCGGTGGTGTTCCGGGTGGTCGACCGTGACCTGTTCATTTCCCTGCTCGCCACGTTCGGCCTCAGCATCCTGCTGCAGCAGCTGATGAACCAGGTGTTCGGCGCCGACGTGCGCACCGCGGACTCCGGCTTCGCCACCCGCTTCCTGTTCGACGGGCTGGTGACCGTGGCCGATATCAAGCTCATCGCCTGCGTGATGGCGATCGGCCTCGGCCTGGTCCTGGTCGCCTTCCTGCGCCACTCGCGGCTCGGCCAGGCGATTCGTGCCACGGCCCAGAACGCGCGGGCAGCCCGTATCCTGGGCGTGAACACCGACCGGGTGTTCGCCACGACCTACGCGCTGAACGCCGCGATCTGCGGGACCGCCGGCGCTCTGGTGGCGATGACCTGGGTCGTGCACCCCTTTCTCGGCCTGGCCTATACCGTGCGCTCGTTCATGATCGTGGTGGTGGCGGGTCTGGGCAACATCGGCGCGGTGATCGCCTCGGCGCTGGGACTGGGGGCCGCCGAGCAGTTCGCCGGTTTCATACTCGGCGCCGAGTTCCAGATCGGCTTCGTCTTCGCCCTGTTGGTGATCGTGTTGCTCTGGCGCAGCTGGCGCATGCGCCGCGAACGCAAGGTCCTGCGATGAGCTCGCCCCGCTGGCTGCCCGTGGCGATCCTGCTCGCGGGGTTGGTGGCGCCCTTCGCCCTGCCCGAATTCCGCACCCAGATCACCTTCCTCTGGGTGATGATCGTCTTCGCCCTGTGCTGGGACATACTCGGCGGCCAGATGGGCTACAACTCATTCGGCAACATTGTCTTCTTCGGGGTCGGCATGTACGTGTGCGCAGCGA
>JBFJZP010000764.1:0-1846 GCA_041622095.1 Burkholderiaceae bacterium
CGGCACACCGGCCCGCGCGGCACCAATCTGCTTGATTCCGGGGCGCCGCACTATGAGATCTATCGCTGCGCTGATGGCGAGTATGTTTCGGTGGCACCGATCGAAGCGAAGTTTCGCGAGGTCCTGCTGCAGCGTCTTGGCCTGGCTGCTGCGGCGTTCGACTTCGACGACAAGTCGCGCTGGCCCGAGACCAAGGCGCGGCTGGTCGAACTCTTTGCAACCCGCACGCAGGCGCAGTGGTGCGAACTGCTGGAGGGGAGTGATGCCTGCTTTGCGCCGGTTCTGGCACCACTTGAAGCGCCACACCATTCACACCACCGGGCGCGAGCCACTTTTGTCGAAATTGATGGTGTGATTCAACCGGCGCCGGTACCACGCTTCAGTGCAACGCCTGCCGGACTGCCGCACGCGCCACATTCTGCCGACGATGGCGCGCTGGCGCAGGTGGTGCGCCTGGGCATAGATCGAGCCGAACTTGATGAACTGGTTCGTGCCGGGGTGGTTCGCAGCGGTGCTGCGCAACCCGGATGAGCGGACACCACCGCCTCGAAGACTTGCGGCGTCGAGGCCGCCAGGCCGGTGCTATTGCGGCGGCTTGAAGTAGTCGGGCATGCCGGCCGGCCAGAACTCGCCCCACAGCACCATGCCGCCGTCGAGATTGATGACTTCGCCGGTGATGTATTTGCCCGACGGTGCGGTGAGGTAGACCACGGCCTCGGCGATGTCCTGCACGTCGCCGGCCTTGAGCATCGGGTTGGTGCGGAACAGTCCGCCGACGTTCTCGTCCTTGTAATTGTTGAAGCCGTTGCTTTCGATCGCTCCAGCCCCGATGCAATTGACGCGAATGCCGTGCTCGGCCCACTCGACTGCCAAGGTCTTGGACAGCGCGATGACCCCGGCCCGCGAGGCCGCCGTGTGTGCCATGCCTGGCAGGCCGCGATCGACTGCGGCGGCGATGGTGACGATGTTGCCGTCACGCTTGTCTTGTTTGACCCAGCGGCGCGCGGTGCCCTGCATCATGTACCAGCTGCCGCTGAGGTTGGTATCGATGACGGCGTTCCAGCCTTTGTCGGTGAAGTCCATCGCGTGGGCGGCAAACTGCCCACCGGCGTTGTTGACGAGTATGTCAATGCCGCCGAAGCGTTCCCAGACCGCATCGAGGAGGCCCTCCACCTGCACCGGGTCGCGGATCGTCATGGGGTGCACGAAGACCTCTTGTCCGGACAGCACTCGCAGCTTGGCGGCGCAATCCTCCAGGGCTTCGATTTTGCGGCCGCAGATCGCCAGCGTGGCTCCCAGGCGTGCGCACAGGAATGCGATCGCCTTGCCGATGCCGCTGCCTGCGCCGCTGACCAGCACCACCTTGCCGGCGAATAGGTCGTCGCGAAAGACCGTCGGCAGCTTGGCCAGGGCGTCGTCGCCCGGACCGAATTTTGGTTCAGCAGGCGTCGCGGTCATTTCGTCTGCGCTGCCGTGAAATAGGCTGGTTTTGGAATTGTCCACAACTCGCCCCACAGCAGGCCTCCGCCGTCGACGTTCAGCAGTTCGCCGGTGATGAACTTGCCCGATGGCGCGGTGAGGTATATCACCGCATGGGCGATGTCCTGAACATCGCCCTGGCGCAGCATCGGATTGCCGCGCGGAAACTGCTGCCGCGCTTCGGCTGAGTACTGCTCGAAGCCGCTGCTTTCGATGACACCTGGCGCGACGCAGTTGACCCGGATCCCGTATTGCGCCCATTCGACGGCCACCGTCTTCGAGAGATAGGTCACCGCCGCGCGCGCCGCGCAGGTATGGGCCACGCCGGGAAAACCGCGCTGAAAGGTGACGACGATGTTGACGATGC
>JBFJZP010000765.1:0-1834 GCA_041622095.1 Burkholderiaceae bacterium
CCCTTGCCATCGGGGCCGTGCATGATGCATGCCTGTCACTTCGAGAAATATACTGGTCAAACATACAGCTGCAAATGACCCCCCATGAAAACCCACGTTACTCCGCTGCATCCGAGCCGTTTGCCGAATCCGTTGCACGAGGGTTCTTGCTGCTTCCACGATAGCCTCGCCACCGGGAAGATGCGCCTGTCTGGGTCCGCTTTTGCGTTCGTTCCTGGCAGCGCCGTGCAGCGTGAGGCCTGCGTGAAAATCGACGCGTGAACTCCGCTGCCCCCGACAACGACGCAGGACCGCTGCGCCGCATCGCCCACCTCGACATGGACGCGTTCTATGCGTCGGTCGAGTTGCTGCGTTACCCGCAGCTCAAGGGCCTGCCGGTGGTCATCGGCGGCGGGCGCGGTGCGGTGCAGGCGGCACTCGACGCGCTGGCGGACGACCCGAAGGCACAGGCCAGCGGAAATCCGCGGGCGCATATTCCGGTCGACGCGTTCGCGCGGCTGAAGGACTATGCCGGGCGCGGCGTCATCACCACCGCCACCTATCCGGCACGCCAGTTCGGCATCGGCTCGGCGATGGGCTTGATGAAGGCCGCCAAGCTGTGCCCGCAGGCGATCCAGCTGCCGGTCGACTTCGAGGAGTACCGGCGATTTTCGCGCGCATTCAAGCAGATCATCCTGGACATCGCGCCGCAGATGGAAAACCGCGGCGTCGACGAGGTGTATATCGACTTCACCGACGTACCCGGCGGCCAGCGCGAGGGTGGGCGGGTGCTGGCGCGGCTGATCCAGAAAAGCATCTTCGATGCGACCGGCCTGACCTGCTCGGTCGGTGTCGCACCGAACAAGCTGCTGGCCAAGATGGCGAGCGAGTTCAAGAAACCCAATGGCATCGCGATCGTCTACGAGGACGATCTGCAGACCATGATCTGGCCGCTGGCCTGTCGCAAGATCAACGGCATCGGCCCCAAGGCGGATGCCAAGCTGCAGGGTTACGGCATCCACACCATCGGCGAGCTGGCAGACAGGGACGAGCAGTGGCTGATCGACCATTTCGGCCCGTCCACCGGCAGCTGGATGCACCGCGCCGCCTGGGTCCGGGACGAGCGGCCGGTCGTCACCGAGAGCGAACCGGTGTCGATGAGCCGCGAGACCACGTTCGAACGCGACCTGCACGCGGTGCGCGACCGCGCGGAACTCGGCGCCATCTTCACCCGGCTGTGCGAGCAGGTGGCCAGCGACCTGCAACGCAAGGGATATGTCGGCAAGACGATCGGCATCAAGCTGCGTTTCGACGATTTCAGGATCGCCACCCGCGACCAGACGCTGGGCCAGCACACCGCCGATGCGCAGGCGATCCGCCAGGCCGCAGGCCAGTGCCTCAAGCGTGTACCCCTGGAGCGCCGGCTGCGCCTGCTCGGCGTACGGGTCGGCTCGCTGGCCAAGGCGGACGAACTGCCGGCGGCAGGCGGCGTCTCCGGCGCGCAGCTGGCCCGAGAGGCCGGCACGCCGGGTGACGGCTGGACCGGCCAGCTGTTCTGATCCGGCCGGCCCGCCCCGGCCACCGCGTGCGCGACGCCCAGGCGAGAAGCACGCCTGGGCCGTTGCCGTGCCGTGCGGGCAGCGCCGGCTGCGGGCTTCCCCCAACTGCCAGCGCAGGGCGTGCGGTTTACAGTGGCCCCATGACCACATCTGCCACCACGCCCCTCTCCTGCTTCACACTGACCCAGGAGGGTCCCGTCGCCCACCTGGTGCTGAATCGCCCTGACGCGATGAACACGATGAACGCCACGTTCTGGCGCGAACTCGATGGTGTACTCGACCAGATCCACCACGGC
>JBFJZP010000766.1:0-1824 GCA_041622095.1 Burkholderiaceae bacterium
GCCGGCGATCGGCTTCGAGACCTTTGCCAAGGGTGAACTCATCGCCACCGACGGCGACCTGCAGATCCATGCGCCCTGCGACGACTGCACCATCTTCATGCCGGCGCGCGAAGCCATCGTCGGGCG
Organism: Burkholderiaceae bacterium; assembly: GCA_041622095.1. Classification (GTDB taxonomy): domain Bacteria; phylum Pseudomonadota; class Gammaproteobacteria; order Burkholderiales; family Burkholderiaceae_C; genus CAISIP01. The sequence continues at coordinate 127 of JBFJZP010000766.1, forward strand.
CGAAGGCGTCTACCTGACGCGGCCGATCCGGTAAGCACTGCGCCGGTGGCCAGCAGCTGCCATCGGGCGCCGGCCGCAATCAACAAGGCCGCCAGCGCATGACGCGCGGCGGCCTTGTCGGGTGATCAGGCAGGTCGCTGCGCGATCAGTCGACCTTGACCCCGGTGCGCTTGATCACCGGCGTCATCACACGCAGTTCGGTCTGCATGAAGTTGGCCAGGTCCTGGGGCGAGCCGCCGATCGGCTCCATGAACACCGAATGCAACTTCTCCTTCACCTCCGGCATCGCCAGGATGGTGTTGATCTCCTGGTTCATGCGCGCGACGATCGCGTCCGGTGTCGTGCTCGGCGCCATCAATGCCATCCAGGCCAGGTTCTCGATCTCCGGCAGGCCGGCTTCCTTCATCGTCGGGATGTCGGGCATCAGCGCGCTGCGCTTGCCGGTGGACACTGCGAGTGCACGCAAGCGGCCGCTCTTGACATGCGGCATCACCGCCACGCCCGGAACACAGGCGAACTGCACCTCGCCCTGCAACACCGCCAGCACCGACAGCGGCGACGATGCATACGGGATATGGACCGCAAACGTGTCGGTCTTCACCTTGAGCAATTCGACGCCGAGCTGCGACAGGCTGCCCACGCCGGTGGACGAGAAGTTGAACTTGCCCGGCTCCTTCTTCATCGCCGCAACCAGTTCCTTCAGCGACGTGATGCCGGAGTCGGCACGCACCGCGCAGACATTGGCCTGGCCGCCGGCCAGCACCACCGGGCGCAGTTCCTTGAACGGGTCGTAGCTGAGATTGCTGTAGAGCACCGTGTTGTAGACCAGCGGACCATTGGTGCTGATCACATAGGTGTAGCCGTCACCGGCCGCCTTGGCGACCGAACCGGTGCCGGTGTTGCCGCCGGCGCCGGCCCGGTTCTCCACCAGCACCGGCTGGCCCAGCCTGGCCGACAACCTCTCGCCCATCAGGCGGGCAATCACGTCCGGCGACGAACCGGCACCATACGGCACGACGATGCGGATCGGCTTGTTCGGCCAGTCGGACTGCGCCATCGCGGTGCTGCCGGCCAGCGTCACGCCAACCAGGGCGGCGGCCTTGACCAGCGAGGCCAGCATGGCGGATTTCAGGAGGTGTCTCATCGGTTCGGGATCCTTTCGGTTGCATGGAAAAAACGGTCCTCGCCGGCAACGAAGCCGGCAACGAGGGTGCGGTAGGTCGACTCGACGATGTCGGCCAGGCCTGGAAACTGGTTCTCATGGGGCAAGGCCAGCGCGCGCACCTTGGCAAACACCTCGGCCTGGCGCGCCGGCGCGGCAACCTGGTGCGCATCGCGCTTGAATCGGGTGGCGTCGCGCACGCAGGCGGCCCGTTCCGCCAGCAGGGACACGATCTGCGTGTCGAGTGCATCGATCCGCTGGCGCAATTCACCCAGGGTCTGCGCCCTGGGCACGTAGTCGGGGTCGGTGAAGCGGCGCACCGGCGCGCCGCTGGCGTCCGGCTCCTGCGTGGAAGCGGTCATGATTTTCGTCAACCCGGGTCGGGCAAGCTACGGAATGTGTCGAGCTTAACAAAACGTGCCGCGGGTCCCGCGGCTGTCGACTACAGGCGCCGGTAAACGCAGAACACACCGTCCGGCAGGATCGAGTTGTCATAGTGCCGGTCGTGCAGCAACACCGTCTCGGTGATCCGGCCC
>JBFJZP010000767.1:0-1823 GCA_041622095.1 Burkholderiaceae bacterium
GCACCCGGTCACCGAGGCCACTGTGGGCATCGATCTGGTCGAGTGGCAGTTGCGGGTTGCCGCCGGCGAGCCGTTGGCCTTTGAACAGAAAGATCTGTCACGCAGCGGTTGGGCCATCGAAGCGCGGATCTGTGCCGAGGATCCGGCCGCTGGCTTCGCGCCCGAGGTCGGCGCCATTGCGGGCTACCGGGAGCCGAACGGCGAGGGCATTCGAGTCGACAGCGGCGTGCGTGCGGGCAGCCGCGTGACCCCGCATTACGACTCGATGATGGCCAAGGTCATCGCCTTTGCCGACACCCGCGCAGAGGCCGCGCGGCGCCTCGCCACGGCCTTGGATGAGTATCAATTGCTGGGGGTGCGCAGCAACCTCGGCTTCCTGGCCGACCTGCTGCGCGCGCCAGCGTTCGCTGACATGCTCAGTACCGACTACACCGAGCGCAGCTTCCCGGACGGCTGGCGTCCGTGCGGCGATGCCGTAGAGGCACTGGCCGTTGCCGCGCTGGGTTGTGCGCTGGCCGCGCAAGCACCGTATTCGGCGTCGCCGTGGCAGGCGCTGGGCGCCTGGCGGGTGGGCAGCGATGCGGTCCGCTCGGGAGTGCCGGTGCTGCTCGAAGACGCGTCACGCACGCTGCACCATTCGCTCGTGCAGGCCCGCGGGAACGTCTGGCTGGTGCAGGTCGGCGAGCGCAGTTTCCAGTTCACCGGCCGGCTCGACGGCGAGCAGCTGGATGTTGAATGCGACGGTCGCAGCGCAAGTCATCGATTCTTGCGTGTGCAGGAAACCGGGGCTGAACGCGTATGGCTATGGGGCCCCCAAGGCATTCACTCCTGGACGCGCGGGGATCGCAATCGGCATGCACTCAACCGCAGCGATGTCACGGAGAGCGACACCGCCAACAGCCTGCGTGCGCCGATGCCGGGGCTGGTGACATCGGTGCCGGTCAGTGTCGGCGCGAAAGTGCGCCTCGGCGACACCCTGGTAATGCTCGAGGCGATGAAGATGCTGCATACCCTGGCGGCGCCGGTCGGCGGCCGAATCACCGAGTTGCGCTGCCGCGAAGGTGATTCGGTGCGCGGCGGCGATCTGCTGGTGCTCATCGAGGCGGAGGAAAGTTCATGAACGAACCGGTCTACTTCACCGAGCAGCATCGCCAGTTTCGCGACAACCTGCGCCGCTTCGTCGAACAGGAAATCGTCCCGCGCGCGGCCTCCTGGGAAGAGGCTGGAATGGTGCCGCGCGAAGTGATTCGCCAGATGGGCGAACTGGGCTACCTGGGCATCCGCTATCCCGAGCAATACGGTGGCTCCGGACTGGACACCGTGTACAGCGCGATCCTGGCCGAAGAGCTCGGCCGATCCACCTACGGCGGTTTCGCGGTAACCGTCACCGTGCACACCGACATGGCGTCGCCGCACCTGGTGAACTTCGGCACGCCCGAGCAGTTGCAGCGCTACTTGCCGGCGCTGATCCGCGGCGAAAAGGTTTGCGCGGTCGCCGTCACCGAGCCCGATGCCGGCTCCGATGTGGCAGGCATCCGCACCCGCGCCGTGCGCAATGGCGACGACTGGGTCATCAACGGCAACAAGATGTTCATCACCAACGGCGGGAAGGCAGACGTCTTCGTGATCATGGCGGTGACCGATCCCGCCGGCGCGCGCGGCAGGAACATCAGCGCCTTCATCGTCGAGAAAGACACGCCGGGGCTGCACATCGGAGCCAAGGAAGACAAGATGGGCATGCGGGCCTCGGACACCGTGGCTTTGACCTTCGAGGATCTGCGCGTGCCCAAGGACCACCTCTGCGGCACCTTGAACGGCGCCTA
>JBFJZP010000768.1:0-1823 GCA_041622095.1 Burkholderiaceae bacterium
ACACCTTCATCGACGAGATCGTCGAGATCCGCACCAAGGGCAGCAGCGAGGTCTGGGCGCCGCGCGACCAGTCCGAGCCCAGCGGTCGTGCGATGACGCTGGCCGACGCGCTGGCCTATTCGAAGAACACCGTCACCGCCCAGCTGATGGTCAAGGTCGGGCCGAAAAGCGTGGCGCGGCTGGCCCAGTCGCTGGGCGTACGCCAGAGCAAGCTCGACCTGGTGCCATCGCTGGCCCTGGGCACCAGCCCGGTCAGCCTGCAGGAGAAGGAGACGGCCTACGGCAGCATCGCCAATGGCGGCAACCACTTCCCGCCGATGCTGGTACAACGCATCGAGGACCGCGAAGGCCGTCTGCTGGAGCAGTTCGCCGCCAGTCCCCTGCCCGATCGGGCCATGCCCTACAAGGACACGCTGACCCTGGTCAACGCCATGCGCGGTGTGGTCGACTACGGCAGTGGCAGTGCCATCCGCTCGCGTTATGGCATCCGCATCGACGTGGCCGGCAAGACCGGCACCACGCAGGAGAACACCGACGGCTGGTTCATCATGATGCACCCGCACTTGGTGGCCGGCAGCCGGGTCGGGTTCAACGACAACAGCGTCACGATGGGGTCCTGGGGACAAGGCGCGCGCAGCGCCCTGCCGATCGTGGGCGAGGTGTTCCAGCAGGCGATCCGCCTGCAGTCGATCGACCCGAAGGCGGAGTTCGACATACCCAGGCCCAAACCCCGTGCGCCGAGCCCACCGGAAGAACCGGTCGAATCCGACAATCCGCTGCTCGATATCGCCCGGCGCGCACTGCAGGAGCTGGCGGCGGAAGTGTTCGATCGGATCGAGCGCGAAATGCGCTAGTGAAACCACGCGAAAACCAGCCGGTCGACGCCGTCGGGATGGCACCGGCGACAGTGTCACTTGCAACGCATGCGCCCGCGTACCGCGGTGCATTCATGCCCATCCGGGCGGATGAACACGCCGCCACCCGCACGGTCGTAACGCACGCCGAACTCGTCCCAGCAGCCGCCGGGATCGCAGCCGACGACCAGCATGCCGGGCCCGCCCGCCGGCACACCGGGCGAGGGCGCAATCGGCATTGGCGCAGTGACCGGTGACGCCGAAGATGCAGGTTCGGCCGGTCGCGCAGTGACCTGTGCGGCAGCGGTGGCGACCGCCAGCGACAACACGGCGATACCAAGCACGCCGGCACGCGCGACCGATGACGAGCGGAAACATGCGGGATACGACACCAGCCCATGCTAATGCAGCGCAGCGTTGCAGGCCAGACCCGGGCAGGTGAACACCGCCCGATCGTCTCGGCAGGTGCCGACCACGTAGGACATCCGCTACCCCATCAGGCGGTGTCGTCCGCTACGCGCAATCGTCTGCACACTCCACACTACCGCTGCCTGCCACATGGTTGGCCAACGAAACGGAGAATAAAGATGAAAGCAGTACTCAAAGGATTCGCGTCGGTCACTATGGTGGCGCTTGCAGGGCAAGCTGCCGCGCAGATCACGTTCTACGAGCGTGAGGGATTCCAGGGTGAGTCGTTCACGACGCACCGGCAGGTCGGCGACTTCGGGCGCTCTGGTTTCAACGACAGCGCATCATCGGTCGTTGTCGTCGGTGATCCGGGGGAACGCTGGCAGGTGTGCGAGGACGTTCGCTTCAGCGGACGCTGCGCGGTGCTGCAGCCCGGCCAATACCCCACGCTGCGCGCGATCGGGCTGAACAACCGGATTTCATCGGTCCAGGCATTGGCGCGCGTCGATACGCCAACCGCACAAGTCCTGCCGGTGCCGCCACCTTCGAACGCCACTCGCA
>JBFJZP010000769.1:0-1821 GCA_041622095.1 Burkholderiaceae bacterium
CCCATGGCGAATGCATCCAGGCCAATGATCCGATGCAGGTCATGGTCGGGCACACCATCGGCCCGGGCTGGCGCATGACGATAGAAAAGCACCTGGGTGGCGTCAAGGGCTGCACCCACCTGCGCGAACTGCTGTTCAACATGGCCACCGCCGCCTACCAGACCATTCCCGGCTACCGTGCGCAGTTGCGCCGCGAGGCCGGACTGCCTGAGCGCAGCAATGACGAGCCGCCGTTTTACCTGGGCAAGTGCCTGGGCTGGGACTTCGACGGACCGGCCGTGAAGCGCCACTTTCCGCAGTTCGTCGGCTGGCAGCCACTCAAGCGGATGGCGCGCGACAGTCATCGGGACTGAATAATCCGCATGCGCTTGCCGGCGCTGCACCGGCAGTTGCCGCCCCGGTTGGCGGCCGAGGATGCCGCGGGTTAGCATTCCGTGCATGCCCAGCACACTCATGGATCTGATCGGACCCCTGGCCGGTGGCTTGGGCCTGTTCCTGCTCGGCATGGGCATGATGTCCGACGGCTTGCGCCTGGCCGCAGGCCCGGCCTTGCAGCGCATCCTGGGCGCAGCCACACATACACGCTGGCATGCGCTGGGTTCGGGCGTGCTGGTCACCGCACTGGTGCAGTCGTCCAGCGCGGTCACGGTGGCCACAATCGGCTTCATCAATGCCGGCCTGTTGACGCTGGCGCCGGCCTTGTGGGTCTTGTTCGGCGCCAATGTCGGCTCGACGATGACCGGCTGGCTGGTTGCGCTGGTCGGACTCAAGTTCAAGATCGAGGTGCTGGCTTTGCCCTTGATCGGTGTAGGCGTGCTGTTGCGCCTCACCGGTCAGGGTCGGCGCGCCGGCGCGATGGGCACGGCGGCCGCCGGCTTTGGCCTGTTGTTCCTCGGCCTGGGCTGGTTGCAGGCGGCGTTTGCCGGTGTCGCCGGCCAGATGGACTTGCCCCAAGGTGTCGGTCCGTTGGCGGTGCTGGCGCAACTGGCGATCGGCCTGCTGCTCACGGTCTTGATGCAGTCGTCCAGTGCATCGATCGCGATCGCCCTGACCGCTGCACAAGGTGGCCTGATCGGCGCGGAGGGGGCGGCGGCGGTGGTCATCGGCGCCAATGTCGGTACCACGGTGACCGCATTGCTGGCTGCCATCGACGCCACACCCAATGCGCGGCGGGCGGCGTCCGCCCATGTGATCTTCAACCTGATCACTGCCGGTGTGGCACTGATGCTGCTGCCCTGGCTGGTCGCTGCGACGACGCGCGCGCAGGACGTGTTGGGCCTGGCGCATGAACCGGCCATCGCGCTGGCCTTGTTCCACACCACCTTCAACCTGATCGGCGTCTTGCTGATGTGGCCGCTGGCCGCAAGCCTGACGCGCTGGTTGCTGCGCCGGTTTCGGGCACGCGAGGAAGACGAGGCCCAGCCGCGCTTCCTGGACGACAACGTGCTGCAGGTGCCGGCGCTGGCGCTCGATGCGCTGGAGCGGGAGATTGCGCGGGTGGGTCAATACGCGATCCGCATGGCGCGCGCAGCCCTGGCTGGCGCTGTGGCCTCGCAGTTGGCGACCGACAACACCATCGTCGCCCGTCTCGATGGCGCCGTCGAAGGTTTCGTTGAACGCATGCGCCGCGCGGCGATGTCCAAGCGCACCAGCCAGCGCCTGGCCTGGGCTTTGCGGGTGCTGCGTTACCACGAGACCACTGCCGAGCAGGCGTTTGTCGCCGCCCGGCTGAGCCGCCTGCCGGTGGCCGCTGGCTCTGGCTTGGCGGCAGCGCAGGCGGCGTTCGAGCAGCAGGCCGATGCCTTGTTTGCCTTGTGTGAC
>JBFJZP010000770.1:0-1820 GCA_041622095.1 Burkholderiaceae bacterium
CACGTCGTCCAGCATCGCCAGCCACTCGTCGAAGCGGGCGATGTACTCCGGCCCTCGTACAACGGTGAGCAGCACCGACTGATAGCCGGCCGGTGCCGCACCTTCGAGCTTGACTGTGTAGGGCTCGCTCGGTATCCAGGCGGAACCCTCTACCCGCACGCGCTGGTCGGAGATGGCTGTATAGGTCGCCGTCTCAACATTCAGGGAACCGCCCGGCTCTACGAGCACGTTGGGGTTGCTGTTTTCATAGAGCATGTGCGCCATCACCGCATTCGGAGTGGTGCGCGCCTTCTCGCCAATAGCGATCAGAGTGAAACCCTGATCGTCGATCTCAGCCATGACCATGGCGTCGGTGGGCGTGGTGGTGCACTGCGCACCGCATTCCATGATCTTACCGGCATGCCAGGCAGGGCCAGCCGGCGCGCCGCGCATGATCGGCAAACAGGCCAGCACGGCGGTATCGGTGGCACGACCCGCGACGATGATGTCTGCGCCCTGCTCCAGTGCATGGATGAACGGCTCGACCCCCATCGAGGCGACGATACGCGAGCAGCGCTCGATCAGCGCCTGGTCGATGGGTCGTTGCGGATTCAGCGGCAGCACACGGCCGTCGGCCAACGCCTGAGTCACAGTGGCGGCCTGCTGCTCGCCGTAAATGGCGGCAATCTTCACGCTCTGCCCCAGCTCGGCGGCCACCTCCAGGCAGATGCCGCGCAGCAGGTCCACCCCGGCGTCGGAGCCGCAGGTGCCGCTGCTGCCGATGATCAGCGGCACGCCCAGCTCGGCACGCGCCTTCATGTACACCAGCAGCTCGTCCTTGAGCACCGCGGCCGAGGCCTTGGTCTTGCCGGTACCGAGGTAGTACGGACCGGAGTCGGTCGAGCCGCCGTCCATCGCGATAACATCTGGTTTTTCCAGCAGTGCCTGCTCGAAGAGGTCCAGCCGCACCCCCGCGCCGATGCAGCCAGTAGGGACGAGCACTTTTATGCGTTTGTTCATGGTCATTCCTCGGTTGAAAAATTGCTGCGTCCGTCGGCGATAACGCAGGACGCTGGCGGCGTTTCGCCATTCAGCACAGCGACTACGCACTGCGCTGCGATCAGGTTGGTGCGCTGCAAGCCTTCGTGGGTCGAGGCACCGCTATGCGGTGTGGCCACTACGTTCTGCAAGGCGAGCAACGCCTCGGTGGTGGATCGGTATTCGGGGTCTGTCTCGCTGAGAAACACATCCAGGCCGGCACCGGCGATGACCCCATCGAGCAGCGCCTCCAGCAGCGCCCGGTCGTCCACCAGACCTCCGCGCGCGGTATTGATCAGGAAGGCCGTAGGCTTCATGCGGCTAAGAGCAACCGCGTCGATGAGAAAGCGCGTGCCTTCAAGCAGAGGGGCATGCACAGTCACGTAGTCGCTTTCGGAAAGCAGCGTGTCGAGGTCGACATAGCGCACGCCAAACTCCAGGCTGTACTCCCAGTCTGGGTTAACGGTGTACGCCAGCACCTTGGCGTCGAAACCGCTGACCCGCCGCACGACACTGCGACCGATACGCCCAAGGCCGATAATCCCGACGGTCTTGCCATACAGATCGCCGCCCAGGGCTATCGCCCAGTCGCCATTGAGCATGCGCGCCTTCGAATCTCCCAGCCGCCGCCCCAGGGCCAACATCATGGCGATGGCGTGGTCGGCGACGCTGGCGTCGTTGCCGCCGACCGCGATGGTCGCGACCTTGCCGCTGGCGCGCACCGCCTCGACATCCACACGTTCGTAACCGACGCCGCGCCGGGCGATCACCTGTAGACGCGGCAGCTTGGCCAGCAGTGCGGC
>JBFJZP010000771.1:0-1820 GCA_041622095.1 Burkholderiaceae bacterium
GCGGTGGCCGGACATCAGGTTGGCCATGCCGCCGACCTCGCGCCCGCCCATGGCATTGGGCTGGCCGGTCAACGAGAACGGCCCGGCGCCGGGTTTGCCGATCTGGCCGCTGGCCAGGTGCAGGTTGACCAGCGCGGCGTTCTTGGCGGTGCCGCTGCTCGACTGGTTCAGGCCCTGGCAATACAGGCTCAGCGTCGCGCCGGCGGTGGCGAACATGCGGGTTGCCGCGAGCAGGTCCTCCTTGCGGATGCCGCAGGTCTGCGCGACCAGGTCCGGCGTGGCGTCCCGCACGACCGCCTTGAGGGCATCGAATCCGCTGGTGTGCGCCTGGATGAACGCGGTGTCGGTCCAGCCTTCCCACAACATGATGTGCAGCATGCCGTGGAACAGCATCACGTCGGTGCCGGGCTGGATCTGCAGGAACAGGTCGGCCAGCTCCACGCTGTCGGTGCGCCGGGGATCGGCGACGATGATCTTCAGATCCGGGTTGGCCTGCTTCGCTTCCTCGATGCGCCGAAACAGCACCGGATGCGCGAACGCCGGGTTGGCGCCGACAATGAAGATGCAACCGGCCGAATCGACATCCTCGTAGCTGCACGGCGGTGCGTCGGCGCCCAGCGTCTGCTTGTAGCCGGCCACCGCGCTGCTCATGCACAGCCGGGAGTTGCTGTCGATGTTGTTGGTGCCGATCAGGCCCTTGGCCAGCTTGTTGAAGACGTAGTAGTCCTCGGTCAGCAACTGGCCGGAGATATACAAGCCGACCGCGTCCGGCCCATGCGCGCTGATGATCTGCTGCAGCCGCGTCGCGGCAAAGTCCAGCGCATCGCTCCAGCTCTGCACCTGCGGCTGCGCCCCGCGTTGCAGCCGGCGCATCGGTTGCAGCAGCCGGGTCTGGCGCGTCACCGCGTCGGCATTCGTGAGGTGCAGCGTCGAACCCTTGGTGCACAGGCGGCCGAAGTTGGCCGGATGCGCCGGGTCGCCGCGCACACCGGTGATCTGTTCGCCCCTGGATTCGACGATGACGCCGCAGCCGACGCCGCAATACGGGCAGGTCGAGCGGGTTTCGCGGATCGGGGCGTCGGTCATGGCGTGATCGCGGTGCGCCGTGTCGGGCCGGCGACCGGCCGGACCGCATCGCGTGCCAGCGTGCGCAGCTCGATCGCATCGAGCGACACCATGCCGTCTTCGACCCGCACGCTGAAACGCGGGGTACAGCCTTCGTCCGGTGCCTGGGCGCAGCCGTCGGCCAGCGCGATCGTCCAGTTGTGCAGCGGGCAGGCCACGCTGGTGCCGAACACGATGCCCTGGCTCAGCGGACCACCCTTGTGCGGACAGCGGTCGAGCAGCGCGAACACCTGGTCCTGGTCGTTGCGGAAGATGGCGACGTCCATCGCACCGTCACGCGCAACGCGGCGCGCGCCGAGTACCGGGATCTCGTCGACGCGGCAGATTCGGGTCCATTCAGGCATGGCTAAGGCTCTTTCTCGGGAAGGATGCGACAGGAGGCAGGGCGGCGGCAGGTATCACGGCTGCAGCTCCGTGCTGGCCGGAACGGCGCCGGATGCGGCGGCATCGACAGCCGCCGGCGCAACCGGCTCGATGCGGATGAACTGGCGCCGATCGACCGCAGCCTTGTCATGCTCGAACCAGGGGTCGGGTTCGCCGTCCAGGCTGAATTGCAGCTTTTCCCACAAGGCCTTGCGGCCGGCCTCGTCTTCCAGGATGCGCTTCTTGACATAGTCCAGGCCGACGCGTGCGACATAGTGCACGGTGCGCTCCAGGTACCAGCCTTCCTCGCGGTAGAGCTGGCAGAAGGCGCC
>JBFJZP010000772.1:0-1817 GCA_041622095.1 Burkholderiaceae bacterium
CCGGCAAGATCGGCAAGCCCGGCTGCGGTCCGTTCTCGCTCACCGGCCAGCCCAATGCGATGGGCGGGCGCGAGGTCGGGGGCATGGCCAACCTGATGTCCGGCCACCGCGACCTGGCCAATGCCACGCACCGTGCCGAAGTCGCCGCATTGTGGGGTGTGCCGTCGGTGCCGCATCAGCCGGGAAAGACCGCGGTCGAGATGTTCCAGGCCGCGGCCGACGGAGAGATCCGGGCCTTGTGGATCTGCTGCACCAACCCGGCGCAGTCCTTGCCGGACCAGACCCTGGTGCGCCGCGCGCTGGAGCGGGCGGAACTGGTGATCGTGCAGGAGGCCTTCGGCCAGACCGCCACCTGCGCCTATGCGGACCTGCTGCTCCCGGCTGCCAGCTGGGGCGAGAAGGAAGGCACGGTGACGAACAGCGAACGGCGCATCAGCCGGGTCCGCGCGGCGGTTGCCGCACCGGGCCGGGCGCGGCCGGACTGGGCCATCGCGATCGATCTGGGCAAGCGGCTGCAAGCACTGTTGCCGGAGCGTTCCGCGCTGCCGGACCTGTTTGCCTACCCGACGACCGAGTCGATCTGGAACGAACACCGCGAATCCACGCGTGGCCGGGACCTGGACATCACCGGCCTGAGTTACCCGCTGCTCGAGCGCAACGGGCCCCAGCAGTGGCCAATGCCGACCGGCGCCGACCAGGGCCGCTCCCGCCTCTACACCGATGGCGTGTTCCCGACACCGGACGGTCGCGCACGGTTCGTCGACACCGCCTTCAAACCGGTGGCCGAACCACGCGACGCCCGTTATCCGTTTGCCTTGAACACCGGACGCCTGCGCGACCAGTGGCATGGCATGAGCCGCACCGGCACGCTCGGCCGCCTGTTTGGCCACGTGCCCGAGCCGGCGCTGCTGATGCATCCGCAGGACCTGGCGCGGCGCCTGATCCAGGACGGCGACCTGGTGCACCTGACCAGCCGCCGCGGCTCGATCCTGGTACCGGTGCAGGCGAGCGACACGCAGGCCATGGGCCAGGTGTTCCTGGCCATGCACTGGGGCGAGGAATACCTGAGCGGCAGCGCCATTGCCGGCGCCCGGCTTGCCGGTGTGAACACGCTGACGACCGCGGCAAATTGCCCGGTGTCGCGGCAACCCGAGCTCAAGCATGCCGCGGTGAAGGTTCTCAAGGCGGAGTTGCCCTGGACCTTGCTGGCGCTGGCCTGGCTGCCGCAGCAACAGGCGCTGGCTGCGCAACAAGACTTGCGCGCCGTGATGCCGGCCTTCGCATTCGCCAGCTGCGTGCCGTTTGCCAGCCCCAGCACGCTGGCCAATGACGCCAGTGCCCGCAGCGGGGTGTTGCTGCGCTGCGCCGCGGCGCAAGCCCCGGCGGATGCGGTGTTGCAGCAGATCGAGGTGATCCTGGGCCTGCACGGCGCCGACGTGTTGCGTTATGCCGACCCGCGCAAGGGCCAGCGCCGCGCGATGCGCCTGGTCCGGGCCGACGATTCGACCCGGCTCGACGCCTTCCTGCTCGCCGGCGACACCAGCGCCCAGGCCTGGATCCGCACCCTGCTGCAGGAACAACGCGACGCCAGCGCCTATGGGCGCTTGTTGCTGTCGCCGGGCGCCAAGCCACCGGTGGCACTGGCGCCGCGGGGCAAGGCGGTGTGCAGCTGCTTCAACGTGGCACAGCCGGAGATCGAGGACCATTTGCGGCGTTGCGACGGCCCGGCACCCGACCGGCTGCAGCAGTTGCAGTCCGGCCTGCGCTGCGGCACCAACTGCGGCTCCTGCCTGCCGGAGCTCAAGCGCCTGGTGCAG
>JBFJZP010000773.1:0-1816 GCA_041622095.1 Burkholderiaceae bacterium
CTGTTTCATGGTTCAGTCTCTCTTCAGTTGTTCCACCACGCGCGGCGCGACCCACGACGCGTGAAATGTCAAGCGGCGGCCGAGCTGGCCAGCCCAGGCCCCCACGGATCTGGCTCTGCCAGGCCGTAGGGGGCGCCCCCCAGTGGGGGGTTCGGACGGTCGACACGAAGTGCGACCGGACAGTCGGGGGGCGTCCTTCATCTCAATCCAGGGGCCGCCGCGCACGGCCGCTCCGAAGCGGCCGGCCCGCCCCCCAGTGGGGGGTTCGGCCGGTTTACACGCAGTGAAACCGGACAGACAGGGGGCGTCCTTCATCTCAATTGCGCACCGGCTTGCCGGTGGACATCATTCCCATGATGCGCTCCTGGGTCTTGGGATGGACCACCAGCGCGCAGAAGGCCTTGCGCTCGAGCGCCATCAGGTACTCCTCGGTGACCAGGGTGCCGGCGTCGACGTCGCCACCACAGACCACCTCGGCGATCAGGCCGGCGATGTGGAAGTCATGCGCGCTGATGAACCCCCCGTCGCGCATGTTGACCAGCGAACCCTTGATCGTCGCGATGCCGCTGCGGCCCGCCACCGGGAACAGGCGGCGCAGCGGTGCACGGTAACCCGACTGCGCCATCGCGCGGCCCTGGGCCATCGCCACATGCAGCAGCTCGTCCTTGTGCGGAACGATCACGTCGTCCCCCAGCAGGTAACCGAGCTGGCGCGACTCCAGCGCGCTGGTGCCGACCTTGGCCATGGCGGCGGCGGTGAACGGGCCGGTCAGGAAGGGCAGCAGGTCCTTGTTCGTCGACACCGCGGCGTTTTCGGCCGCGCGCCGGGCGATGTAGGTCAGGCCGCCGGCACCCGGCACCAGGCCGACGCCGACCTCGACCAGGCCGATATAGCTCTCCATCGCGGCGACCCGGCGCGCGCTGTGGACCGCGATTTCGCAACCGCCTCCCAGCGCCATGCCGCGGATCGCGGAAATCACCGGCACGTTGGCATAACGCAGGCGCAGCATCGTCTTTTGCAGTTCGTGCTCGGCGCCTTCGATCGCGGAGATGCCCGACATCATGAAGGCCGGCATCATCGCCTGCAGGTCGGCGCCGACCGAGAACATCTCGTCCGGCGACCAGATCACCATGGCTTCGTAGCTCTGCTCGGCCAGGTCGACACCCTGCATCAGGCCCTCGGCGACTGCCGGGCTGATCGCATGCATCTTGGTCTTGATCGTGGCGATCAGCACCGGCTGGTCCAGCGTCCACAGGCGGATCGCATCGTCCTCGAAAACCGTGGTTCCGGCGGTCTGCGCCGGCACCGTGCTGGCGCCGAGCACGTCCTCGCGGAAATGCTGGCGCGCGTATACCGGCAACTCACGCCGCGGCACGAAACGTTCGGCCGCCGCACTCCAGGATCCGCGGGCGGTATGCACGCCACCGGCGTCCGCGACCGGGCCCTTGAACACCCATTCGGGCAAGGGCGCCTTGCACAGCGATTTGCCGGCGTCGATGTCCTGGCGGATCATCTCGGCCACTTCGAGCCAGCCGGCTTCCTGCCACAACTCGAACGGGCCCTGCTTGAAGCCGAAACCCCAGCGCATCGCCAGGTCGATGTCGCGCGCGGACTCGGCCACGGTCTTCAGGTGCAGCGCGGCGTAATGAAACTGATCGCGCATGATCGCCCACAGGAAGCGCGGCTCGGCGCCTTCGGCGTCACGCAACAATTTCAGTCGCTGGGCGGCCGGCTTCTTGAGCATGCGCGCGACCACCTCGTCGGCCTTGGCGCCACCCGGCACATAGTCGCCCTTGCCTTCTGCTGCAGCGGCGTC
>JBFJZP010000774.1:0-1815 GCA_041622095.1 Burkholderiaceae bacterium
ACCAGGTGACACAAGCGGTCTGCGCGCGGATCGCCGCCCGGCCGGCACTGCTGCGCGCCGCCTGAAACTCATCGCGCGCCGGCTGCACAGGCGGCGCACGGTCAGAAAAATCTGTCAGCGTATCGATTCACCGAAGGAGACACATCATGAAGAAACTGCTTGGCGCCTTGTGTATCGTCCTGCTCGCTCCTGTCGTTTCGGCCCAGGCACCCGCCTGCCCGGACAAGAGCGTGCAATATTGGCAGGCATTTCCGCCGGGCGGCGAATCCGACCTGTCGGCGCGCCACCAGCAGATGGTGCTCAAGAAGAAATGCCCCGCGATCGAAACCGTGGTGCAGTACAAACACGGCGCCGGCGGCGGCCTGATGTGGGGGCAGATGAACAGCCTGCCGTCCGACGGCGTGAACATCGTCGGCGTCAACCTGCCGCACATCGTATTCCAGCCGATCGAAGGCCAGGTGCAGTACAAGACGCAGGACGTCACACCGGTGTTCTGGTTCCACTTCACGCCCGACAGCCTGGTTGTGCCGGAGAACAGTCCGATCAAGAACTTCGCCGACTTCATCAAGTCGGCCAAGGCCGCGCCAGGCAAGCTCAACATCGGCGGCTCCGGCCTGAACTCGGCCAATCACGCGGCACACGAGCGGATGAACGCCGCCTTCGGCGTCAAGTCCGGCTACGTGCCGTTCAAGGGCACCGGCGACATGGCGATCGCCATCCTCGGCGGCCAGGTCGACGGCGCAATGTCGTACACCGCCTTCGCGATCAATAACCGCGGCAAGGTGCGCGCACTGGCGGTGGCGATGGAAAAGCGCCATCCGCTGCTGCCGGATGTGCCGACCTTCCGTGAACTCGGCGTCGACTGGGTCGATGGCGCCTACCGTGGCATCGGTGTGCCCAAGTCCACACCACCGGAGGCGCGCAAACGCCTGTCCGACCTGTGGGCCCAGATGAACAACGACCCGGAGATGAAGGAGCTGGCCGCCAAGAGCGGTTTCGAGCTGGTCAACGTCGGCGTCGACCAGATGGACGCCTTCATGAAGGAAAAGACCCGGCTTTATACCGAGTCGGCGCAGCAACTGGGCCTGGGCAAGAAATAGGCCCGGCGCCGTCGATCGGCGCTCATTGGTGCAAGAATCGGGGCCATGGTGACGTCGCCATCTGCCGCCCATCACAACAGCCGCGCCGGCCTGGACTGGCCGCGCGCCCAGGCTTTCCTGGCCAACGAACGCAGCTATTTTGCGGCGCACAACCCGCGCTCGCAGGCGCTGGCCACCCAGGCTGGCAACCACCTGCTGTTCGGCGTGCCGCTGCACTGGATGAACGACTGGGGCACGCCGTTCGCGCTGCATGTGGACCATGCGCGTGGCGCGCGGGTGACCGATGTGGACGGCCATGTACTGGCCGACTTCTGTCTCGGCGATACCGGCGCGATGTTCGGCCATGCGCCGGCACCGGTCGCCCGGGCCTTGCGCCGGCAGGCCAGCCGCGGCTACACGACGATGCTGGCCAGTGCCGATGCGGCAGCGGTCGGCGTGGCGCTGAGTCAACGCTTCGGCCTGCCCCTGTGGCAGTTCGCGATGAGCGCCACCGACGCCAACCGCTACATCCTGCGCTGGATCCGCGCCGCCACCGGACGCAAGAAGCTGCTGGTGTTCAATGGCTGCTACCACGGCACGATCGAGGACGTGTTCGTCGACCTGGTGCAGGGACGCGCGACCCAGCGCGCCAGCCTGCTCGGCCAGGTACACGACCTGCTGGCCCACACCGTGGTGGTGGAGTTCAACGACCTGCCGGCGCTGGCACAGGCGCTGG
>JBFJZP010000775.1:0-1815 GCA_041622095.1 Burkholderiaceae bacterium
CGAGCGGCTGGACGAGATTCGCCGGGCCAAGGGGCAGGAGCAAGCCGCAGCCGAATGGGCCAGCAAGGCCCAGGACCTGCTCGCCCAGTCCAAGCTCAATATCGCCGATGCATTGGCCTGGCAACGTGATGCGGCCAAGGCCGGTGCCCCGCTGAGCAAGGAGCCGCTGCTGGCGCTGAAGGCGCAACTGGCAGAGCGGGTGCGGCTGATCGAGGATTTGCAGCACACGGTGCAGGTGCAACGTGAAGCCGCGGTGCTGCTGGCGCAACGCATCGAGGTCTTGTCCACCAAACCCTGGGCATCGGCCCAGGCAGTATGGGATGCCTTGCGTGAAGACGTGGCGCGTTGGCAGGAGCAGGCCGGTGCGCTGGAGGCGGATGCCAACTGGGTCAGCGTCGACCTGAAGTTCCCGCCCTTGCTCGAAGCGTCGCGGGCGCAACTGCTGGTGGTCTGGGAGTCTTTCCAGACCGCGCTGGCGCAGGCGGTGGCTGCCGCCGGCGACCCACAGGCGCCGCTACCGCCGGTGCCGGTCTGGGCCGACGAATTGCGTGTGGCCCGTGGTATTCCCGTACAGGCACCCGCGCGTGTGGCCAAGCCCGTGGTCGATCCGAAGGTGCGCGAGAACGCCAGTGCCCGTGTGCGCCAGGCCTTGAAGACGCTCGAGAGCGAGATGGAGCAGGGGCATGGCAAGGCCAGCGCCGGCGCTGCAGCTGCCTTGCGCAACACGCTCAAAGACCTGGGCAAGCTGATCGACGACACGCTGGAGAACCAGGCCCATGGTGCGCTGGCGGCGGCCGGCGAGATGGAAGGCTGGCAACGCTGGCGCGCTGACCAGTTGCGCCAGGAACTGGTGGCCAAGGCCGAAGGCCTGCTGCAGCGCCCGCCCGGCCAGGCGATTGGTGGACGCAAGATGCAGGAGACCTTGCGCAGCCTGCGCGAGCAGTGGAAGCAGACCGACCAGGGCGGCGTGCCGAACCATGCGATGTGGAAGCGCTTCGATGAAGCCTGCAACGAGGCCCACAAGGTGGTCGAGGCCTGGATCGAGAAGGTCAAGGCGGATTCGGCGATGCATCGGGCTGCACGGCTGGCGCTGATCGAGGAGGTCAATGCCTGGGCGCAGGCCAATACCAGTGCACTCGACGATGACTGGCGCGGTTTCAATCGCATCCTGCACCAGTTCGGTGATCGCTGGCGCGACAGTGGCCATGTGGGCGAGAAGATGTATGCGGAATTGCTGCCGCAGTGGCAAGCCGCGATCACGCAGGCCGCCGCGCCGCTCGAAGCCATGCAGCAGGCCAGCCTGTTGCGACGCCAGGCCATGATCGACGAGGCGACACAACTCGGTGCCGCGCCGATGTTGCGGGTCGATGCGGTCAAGGTGCTGCAGTTGCGCTGGCAGGCCGAGGCGCAATCGATACCGATGGATCGCAAACACGAGCAGAAGTTGTGGGATGCGTTCCGCAAGCCGATCGACGAGGCGTTTGCGCGCAAGACCGCGCAGCGCCGCAAGGACGAGGCGGCACTGGGCGATCATGACCGCCTGGTGCTCGAGGCCTCCAAGGCCCTGGACGCAGCCAACAGCTCCGGCGACGCCCAGCAGATCCACTCGGCAATGGCCGCGCTCGATGCGGCATTGCACGGGCAGGCGCAGGCGCGCAACGTCGCGCAGGCCTCGGCCAACCAGGAGTCCGCCGCTTCGGCGTCGCTGGGTGACAAGGGTCCGGCCCCGGTGAGTGCGCCGGCAACGCCCGATGGTGCGGCCGACGCGACAACGCCGACCGAACCTGCACCGGATGCCACGCCGGCTGCCGACGA
>JBFJZP010000776.1:0-1806 GCA_041622095.1 Burkholderiaceae bacterium
CCCGGCTCGCGCCGGTGACCAGCGCACGCTGGCCGTCGACCCGGAAACTCGGTGTCTGCACCATGCTCAGACCTCAGGCTGCACTGGCTGGTACCAGGGCAGGTCCTTGCGCTGGCCATAACGGCGTACGCGAAGATTGGCCTGCTCGCCATGGCCGGCGAAGTTTTCCATGTGGCACAGGCGCGAACAGTATTCACCCATCAGCGCGCTGGCCTCGTCGGTCAGCACGCGCTGGTAGGTACAGGTCTTGAGGAACTTGCCAACCCACAGGCCACCGGTGTATCGCGCGCTGCGGTTGGTCGGCAGCGTGTGGTTGGTACCGATCACCTTGTCGCCGAAACTCACGTTGGTCCGCGGCCCGAGAAACAAGGCGCCGAAGTTGGTGAGGCGCTGCAGGAAGTAATCCGGGTCGCGCGTCATCACCTGCACATGCTCGAACGCGAGCTCGTCCGCCTTGGCCACCATTTCGTCCTCGGTGTCGCAGACGATGACTTCGCCGTAGTCGGCCCAGCTTCTGGATGCGAGCTCGGCAGTCGGCAGGATCTTGAGCTGGCGCTCGATCTCCGCCATCGTGTCGCGCGCCAGTTTCTCGCTGGTGGTCAGCAGCACCGCCGGCGAAGTCGGCCCGTGTTCCGCCTGCCCGAGCAGGTCGACCGCGCACATCTCGCCGTCCACCGTCTCGTCGGCAATCACCAGCGTCTCGGTCGGCCCGGCGAGCAGGTCGATACCGACCCGGCCGAACAACTGGCGCTTGGCTTCCGCCACATACATGTTGCCGGGGCCGACCAGCATGTCGACCGGCGCTATGCTCGGTGTGCCGACCGCCATCGCGACCAGCGCCTGCACGCCGCCGAGCACCAGGATCTCGTCGGCACCGGCCATGGCCATCGCGGTGACGATGGCCGGATGCGGCTTGCCCTGGAATGGCGGCGCGGTGGACACGACGCGC
The DNA here is from genome assembly GCA_041622095.1 of Burkholderiaceae bacterium. Taxonomy (GTDB): domain Bacteria; phylum Pseudomonadota; class Gammaproteobacteria; order Burkholderiales; family Burkholderiaceae_C; genus CAISIP01. The sequence goes on from JBFJZP010000776.1 coordinate 950, forward strand.
TTGACACCGGCGACCTTGGCGGTGAGCACACTCATGTGTGCCGACGCGAGCAAGGGATATTTGCCGCCGGGGATATAACAACCGACCGCATTCATCGGGATGTTCTTGTGCCCGAGCACGACACCCGGATAGGTCTCGACCTCGACATCCTTCATCGCATCGCGCTGGATCTGCGCAAAGTTGCGCACCTGCTTTTGCGCGAACGTGATGTCCTCGATCTCGCGCGCCGACAGGCTCTTGCGCGCCGCTTCGATGTCGGCCTGGCTGAGCCGGAAATCGGCCGGATCCCAGTTGTCGAACTTGCGGCTGTATTCGCGCACCGCGTCATCGCCGCGGGTCTCGACGTCCTTGATGATGGTTTCGACCGTGGCACGCACCTTGGCGTCGTCGTCGGCACGAACCTGTACATCCTTGCCGCGTTTCAGATACTTGATCATGGGTTTTCTCTCTGTAGTCGATGTTGCATAGGTATGCAAGTATTCGAGTTTGCATACCTATGCAAACAGGGTAAACCCTAGTATAGAAAAATAGTTGGCTGGCGCCGCTCCTGTGTGCTGGTCGGAACCTGTACGGGTCGACATCCGCAGGAATCTGCAGCGTGGCAAACACGGCAATGCAGGTGCATTTCGTCTCGCCGTCCGCCCGCGCCAGCGTGCCCTCGACCTGGCATGGCAGTCCGCGTCAGGGCAGGCGCGAAAACTCCGCGTGAACCAGTCGGCCGCCGCAGTGCCCGTTACCATGGCGAGGCATCAAGCCCGCAGCGATCGGCCGCCTCCGCGGCCCGATTACACCGGATCGAGAACAGATGCAGAAAACGGAGCGACACATGGCAGACAACAAGGTAGCCGTCATCACCG
>JBFJZP010000777.1:0-1804 GCA_041622095.1 Burkholderiaceae bacterium
CACCGCGACGGTGGTGGGCATGGTCCGCGACGACAAGCCGTTCAATCAGATACTGTTTGCCGACATTCTCTACGTGGGCGGCGGCAACCTCGGGCTGCCGGCCTACTCGATGGACGACAACGCCCACTACCAGGCCATGGAGGATCGCGGCCTGGACCTGCAGAGCGTCTTGCAGGAGACGACCCAGAGTGCGCTCACCGACCTGCCGACGACAGCCACCGCCGGGGTGATGACCACCCGCGCCGCCGCCAAGGCCTTCTTCGTCGACGGCACCAATCGCGCGATGCTGCGGTTCACGGTACTCAATCACCTGTGCACCGATCTGGAGCAGATCAAGGACGGCAGCCGTCCCACCGACCGCATTCGCCAGGACGTTTCGCGCAGCCCGGGCGGCGACAGCCGCATCTTCCTGAACAACTGCGTGGGCTGCCACGCCGGTCTGGACCCCCTGGCCCAGGCCTTCGCCCACTACAACTACCAGTACGATGCGGATGCGGACCCCGACGCCGCGAGCGGGCGCATCGTCTACACCGCGCCCGGAGTCCAGCCCAAATACCTCATCAACGCCGACAACTTCAAACCGGGGTTCGTCACCGAATCCGACCATTGGACCAACTACTGGCGGGAGGGCCCGAACCGCAGTCTCGGCTGGTCGGGCAGCCCCCTGCCGATCGACCAGGCACGCGGCGCCAAGTCCCTCGGCCGTGAACTCGCCGGCAGCCAGGCATTCGCCAGCTGCCAGGCCACCAAGGTGTTTCGGGCAGTCTGCCTGCGCGATCCCGGCGACGCGCCGGACCGCGCCAAGGTCACCGCCATGGCCGGCAACTTCATCGCCGGCAACTACAACCTCAAGCAGGTGTTCGCCGAAGCCGCGGACTATTGCAAGGGCAACTGATTGGCCAAGCGGAGAGACGAGATGCAAAGCAACAAGACTTCCGCCGCGCCCTGGCTGCCCGGCCTGCTGCTCGGCTGTGCCCTGACCCTGGCCGGCTGCGGCGGCGGTGGCGCGCCCACGTTACAGAACCCTGCCGCCAACGTGCCCGCGGCCCTGGACTACACCGGGCCGGCGCCGGCCAATTCCGACCGCCAGGGCTTCAGGGTCAGCCTGTGGGAAGGCCTGCGCGGCGACGACCGCTGCGGCGCCTGCCACAGCCTGCGCGGCGACCAGGCCCCGCTGTTCGTGCGCGAAGACGACGTCAACCTGGCCTACGACGCCGCCCTGGGGCTGATCGACCGCGACACCCCGGCACTGTCGCTGCTGGTGACCAAGGTCGCCGGCGGCCACAACTGCTGGGAGGCCGGTGGCGACCAGGCCTGCGCGGACACCATCGAGCGGTTGATCGGCAACTGGCTGGCCGGCTCCGGCGGCACCGGCAAGCAGATCGCCCTGATTCCGCCGGTGGACAAGGACGTGGGTGCGAGCCGCAACTTTCCGGCCGGCTCCGACGCCTTCCGCACCGCGATCCACGGCCTGCTCACCGATTTCTGCAGCGACTGCCACCGCGAGTCGGTCGACATGGCCCAGGCGCCCTACTTCGCCGAAACCGACCCCGACCTGGCCTACGTGGCGGCCCGCTCGGTGATCAACCTGGACAGCCCCAACCTGTCGCGCCTGGTGGTGCGCCTGCGCGACGAGTTCCACAACTGCTGGACCGACTGCGGCGACGACGCCAACACCATGCAGAGCGCGGTGGAGCAGTTCGCCAACAGCATCCAGCCGACCCAGGTCGACCCCGACCTGGTCCTGAGCAAGGCACTGCGCCTGGTCGACGGGGTCATCGCCAGCGGCGGCCAGCGCCACGAG
>JBFJZP010000778.1:0-1804 GCA_041622095.1 Burkholderiaceae bacterium
GAGATGAGCGTGACCATCATTCCCTACCTGATGACCTCGGTGGCCAAGCAAAAGGCCTTCATCAAGTCCGACGCTGCCAAAATGCTCGACGCCAAGATGGCAGAGAAGGGCGTCACCAACATCGCCTGGATCGTCGACACCAATGACGGCATCTTCACCTCCAACGGCAAGGCCTTGCTGGTGCCGGGCGATTTTGCCGGCATGAAGATCCGCGGCCTGAACAAGTTGTTCGACGAAGGCCTGGTGGCGATGGGCGCGGCTCCGTCGGCTATGCCGGGGTCCGAGGTCTACCAGGCGCTGCAGACCGGTGTCATCGATGCCGGCTTCACCGGCGTCGAGGCCGCCAACAGCCGCAAGTTCTACGAGGTGCAGAAGTTCGGCGTGGCCTCCAACATCATCCTGGCCTTCGACAACCTGGTGGTCAATCCGGCCTGGTGGAAAGGGCTGCCGGCCGACGTGCGCGGCGCGATCCAGCAGGCGGCCGACAAGGCGGTGGCGCGCTCGATCCGCAAGTCCGACGGTATTCCGCCGGAGAATATCAAGGTGCTGAACGACCAGGGCATGAAGGCGGTGGCCCTGACCAAGGCGCAGGAGAAAGTCATGGCCGACGCGATGCAGCCGGCGGTCAAGAAGGAGTTTCTGCGTGCGACCGCGCCCGATGGCGTGAGGCTGCTCGAAGCGCTCGACAAGCTCTGATCGGAGTCCGCCGCCGTGTCCGACATGAAGGGCGCCGCACACCGGCGCGAAGGCCCGGCCTTGCGCGCGCTGGGCCAGGTGGTGCGCGTGCTCGCCGGTGCCGGCATGGCGCTTGCGGCGGCGAGCCTGCTGCTGTCCCTGGCCCTGATCGGATGGGCGGTGGTGATGCGCTATGTGTTCAATGCCGCGCCGGTATGGGTCGACGAGGTCGTCGGGTTCCTGCTGGTGGCGATCGTGATGCTGGCCGCGGCGCGCACCCTGCGCCAGGGCGAACATATCGGCGTCGACCTGCTGGTTGACCGGCTTTCTGCGCCGGCGCTGCGCTGGTCCCGGGTCTGGGCGGCGCTGGCCGCAGGCGTGGTGGCCTGTGTGCTGGTCATCAATGGCTGGGGCACGGCCAGCCTGGCCCGCATGCTGGGCCTGGTCACCGAGGGCAACCTCGAGTGGCCGACCTGGATGCTGATGCTGCTGATGCCGGTGGGCGGCGCCTTGCTGCTGCTGGCAGCGATCGAGGCGGCCTGGCGGGCGCTGGCTGGTTTGCCGGCGCTGGGCAAGGCCGGACATGGCGCGGGGGACGACCAATGATCATCGGCCTGCTGTTCCTGGCGCTGCTGCTGCTGCTGTTCACCGGGTTGCCTATTTTTGCCGGGCTGGCCATCTTCGGCGGCGCGCTGCAATACATCACGCAGGGTGAACTGGGCTCGGTGACCGAGGTCATCTTCGGCGAGGTGAACCGTTACCTGCTGGTGGCGATTCCGCTGTTCGCGTTCATGGCGCACATCATGATCCGCGGCAAGATCGTCGACGACCTGTATGGCGCGGCGTATACGCTGACGCGGCACCTGCCCGGCGGGCTGGGCATCGCGACGATTGCCGCCTGCACGATCTTTGCCGCGATCTCCGGCTCCAGCGTCGCCACGGCGCTGACCATCGGCGCTGTCGCGATTCCGCAGATGATCAAGTTCGGTTACGACGAAAAAGCCGCCTAGGGCCTGGTGGCCGCCGGCGGCACGCTGGGCATCCTGATACCGCCGTCCGGCCCGATGGTCTTGTACGGCGTGACCACCGACACCTCGATCGGCGGCCTGTTCATGGCCGGCATCGTGCC